>NZ_ACEP01000092.1 GCF_000173975.1 Anaerobutyricum hallii DSM 3353 | reverse complement strand
TTTCGTCTGTAGTTTGTCTAATGAATTAAATAGTAATTTTTATCATATTTTTGAGCTTTTTATCATAATATATTAGAGAAAAGAGATAATTGCGATAAAAACAAATTGTTTTTAGCAATATCGAATTATATAATAATACTGTAATATATTGTAATTTACAGGAGGATGTTGTATGTCAAACATTAATGTAGTAATCGCAGATGATAATGAGAGGATTCGTCAGAATTTACAGGAAATTGTTTCAAGGGAGTGTGATATGACGCTTGTTGGGAGTGCTTCTGATGGAATGGATGCCCTGTCCATGATTCGGACAAGCCACCCTGATGTTGTACTTTTGGATATTATCATGCCAAAAATGGACGGGCTTGGAGTCCTTGAAGAAGTAAAAAAAGATGAAAATCTCTTAAAAAAACCGGCATTTATTATTTTGACAGCAATGGGACAGGAAGAAGTTATGGAAGAGGCTTTGGGATTAGGGGCAAATTATGTATTACTCAAGCCTTTTGATTCGAATGCACTGGTTAAGAAAATCCGACAGATTAAAAATGGGAAAATAGCGGCAAATAGAAAAGATTTTATTACACTGAAAGAAAAAACAGAAGAGAAGGATGGGGATTACCGTCTGGAAATTATTGTGACAAATATCATTCACGAAATTGGTGTACCTGCTCACATTAAAGGGTATCAGTATTTAAGAGATTCCATTATTATGTCTGTAAACAATATGGATATTTTAAATTCCATTACAAAACAGCTGTATCCGACTATTGCAAAGATGCATGAGACAACTCCTTCTAGAGTGGAAAGAGCGATTCGGCATGCAATTGAAGTCGCATGGAATAGAGGAAAAATGGATACGATTAATGAGTTGTTTGGATATGGCATTCAGGCAGGAAAGGGGAAACCGACCAATTCGGAATTTATCGCTTTAATTGCAGATAAAATCCGTCTGGAGTATAAAGGAAAAATAAAATATCCTGCAGAAGCATAAAGAGGTTGAGAGGAGGAAAGAAAATGAAGATAACTATGAAAAATGAGAAGATTATAAAAGTGCTGGTGGCAGACAATTCAGAATTTGCAAAAAACAATCTGAGAGACTTTTTAGAGAGTAGTGAAGGAATACAGCTGATTAACGTGGTAGATAACGGAAAAGATGCGTATCATTTCATTATGGATGAAGCACCAGATATTGTTCTTATTGATGTTATTTTACCAGTTATGGATGGATTTACTGTCATTGAAAAAGTAAATGCAAATAAAAGTATAAAAAAGAAACCTTCTTTTATTATTATTTCTTCTATGGGAAATCAGTCAATGGTTGAATACGCCTGTAAATTAGGTGTACTTTATTACATGATGAAGCCGTATAATTTAGACAGTATGCTTCACCGGATTTTTCAGACAGCAAGCTCTCATATGGAAGCGGAACGGGATACTAAAAAGAAAGAGAGAAAGCATTTGATGAAAGGGTATGGAATTTCAGGCTATATGGAAAATACACTGGAAAATGATGTGACAGATATTATCAGAGAAATTGGCATTCCGGCACATATCAAAGGCTACCAATACATCAGAGAAGCCATTATGATGACAGTAAATGATATAAATTTACTGAATTATATTACAAAACTTCTGTATCCTACAATTGCCAAAAAATATAAAACAACTTCAAGCAGTGTGGAAAGGGCAATCCGTCATGCAATAGAAGTGGCATGGAATAAGGGGCAGATAGATGTACTTGAAGATATGTTTGGTTATACAATCAGTGCAGGAAAAGGAAAACCAACCAATTCGGAATTTATCGCACTCATTGCAGACAAGCTTCGCCTGGAATATCGAATGCAGGCTTAGTTACTATTTAATTCATTAAGCGAACTACAGACGAAGCCAGTGAACTTCATAAGCCATATTTGTGATTTTAGTCGCGGCGTGTTGAATGCTCGCTCCACGCGCTCGCATCCAACACTTGCTCCGAGACCACAAATATGGCTTATGAAGTTCACTGGCTTCTGTGCCGTGCTGGAGAAGGTGAATTAAACAGGAGGAGGGGATTTGGGGAGAGAAGCTGATGTATTCTGCTTACTCGAGAATGACTGGGAATAGGGGATATGACTTAACCTGCCTATATGTAATAGTAAGATAAAAAAATATCTATCTGCGATATTCTGAGAGTAAGCAGAAAACTTCTACCCTCTTCCCCAAATCCCCACAACTGCTATTTAATTCAAACAAAATCTAGCCAAAGACAGCCCGAGAAGAGATAAGCTAT
>NZ_ACEP01000093.1 GCF_000173975.1 Anaerobutyricum hallii DSM 3353 | reverse complement strand
CTATAAATATCAGAAATGAGGGAATGCGGCTGGTAAATGCATGACCTTAATACAATATAACACAACCGTGGGACACACGGGGATAGCTCGCTTATGCTTAGCACAGTAGTGTTATCGAACGAGAACCAAACTTGCCGAGGTTGGGAAGTCTCAACCTCTACAGGTGGGGGAGGATGTCACGACATAGAAGCTATAGCAATATAAATAGTAGTCTTATGTGCCGATTTACAAATACATTAAATAAACAGAGAAACGGAGAGACACAAAAGTGAAGGAATTAATTAACTTACAATTAATGATGTTCGCCCTCATCATCACAGGGCTGATTTTGAAAAAGGTGGGAGTTGTCGGAAAAGAAGTACAGAAAGGTATGACCAATCTTGTTATTGATCTTATTTTACCGTGTAATATTATTTATTCTTTTATGATAAAGTTCTCGTCAAAAATCGCACAGGACTTTGTAGTCATTCTTGTTATTTCTATATTAATTCAGGTTTTTTGTGTTATTTTAGGAGGCGTACTATATAACAAATGCTCCGTAAAAAGAAAAAAATGTTTGCGTTATGCAACGATTTGTTCTAATGCGGGATTTTTAGGGAATCCAATCGCACAGGGTGTTTTTGGAATGATGGGACTGACATTAGCATCTATTTACCTTATTCCACAGCGAATTATGATGTGGTCAGAGGGCGTTTCCGTATTCACCGAAGCACCAACCAAAAAGGAAATGCTCAAGAAAATCTTTACCCATCCATGTATCATTGCCTGTGAGATTGGTATCGTCCTCATGCTTACCGGATGGCGGCCTCCACATTTCTTAGAAGAAACAATTACTTCCGTAAGTAACTGTAACACAGCAATGTCCATGCTCGTCATCGGAATGATTCTCGCAGACGCAGATCCCAAAACGATTATTGATAAAGATGTACTTTTCTATACATTTATCCGTTTACTTATAATACCGTTTTGCGTATTTATCCCATGCTGGCTCCTGCATATCGACAGCCTTGTAATGGGCGTAAGTGTAATTTTGGCGGCAATGCCGGCAGGAGCAACTACAACAATTCTTGCTTCAAAATATGACTGTGAAGAAGAATTCTCCGTAAAATTAGTTGTATTCTCCACAGCGGCATCATTAATCACAACACCGCTGTGGAATATGATTCTGCTGAAATTTTGATTTGCCGCAGGCAAAGGAACTGTCTTTGGGGCTTGGGGAAAGTCAGAATTTATTTTTGAGAAATTTGAGAAAGGATTCAGATAGTTATGGTTTATTTATCTTCCCAGGTTCGTCTGTTTGGTCTGCCTTGCAGTCTCACAAATCAAATTTTGTATATTTTGCAAAGAAATTGTCCATTTTTCTGGATATTATTAGAGAATAGGACATTGAAATTTGGTACATTATAGTATAAAATATTGAGAAGAGTAAAAATTTATAATTTTATGTAACTTATTTAGTAAATAGAATAGAAGGGAAAAGAGAATGTCAGTAATAGATTTCCATTCACATGTGCTTCCCCGTATAGATGACGGGAGCCATAGTTCAGAGGAATCTTTGGGGATGCTACAGATCTCAGCTTCACAGGGAATAGATGTAATGGCGGCAACGTCTCATTTTTATGCTATAGAAGACAGAATTTCTTCTTTTTTGAACAGAAGAAGGTGTTCAGAAGAACGTTTGAAGGAACGAATGAACCAGGAACTGACAAAAGAAGAGAGGATTCCAAGGCTGATAATGGGAGTGGAGGTCGCTTTTTTTACAGGAATAAGCAGGGCGGAGCGTTTAGAAGAACTTACTTATGAGGGTACGGATCTTCTTTTGCTGGAGATGCCTTTTACAAAGTGGAACAAGTCTGAGATTGAAGAAGTGAGATATATTTTGGAGCGCAGGAAGCTGCGTGTTATGCTCGCTCATCTGGAACGTTTTCTGATGATTCCAGGAAATAAGAAGAGAATTTATGAGTTGATGGAGCTTCCTGTTTATGTTCAGATTAATGCTGGAAGTTTTGAACGGTGGGGTGAAAGAAGACAGATTTTAAAGATGATCAGGAAAAAGGAACAGATTTTTCTTGGAAGTGACTGTCATGGTCTTAATCATAGAGTTCCGAATCTTAAGAATGGGCGCGAAGCGCTTGAGAAGATGATGGGCAGTACCTTTATTGATAAAATGGATAAAGAAGCAGCAGTGCTGCTTGGTTTGGAGGATAAGTAGATGTCAAAGAAAGTTTCAATTATTATTAGTGTGATCTTGTTTGTGATTCTTGCAGTTCTTCTTGTATGTGAGAAGACGAACCCAGGTGCAGGAAGTGCTTTGCTCCAGGGGATTTTTTAACTGAGGTGTCTTAGATGGCGAAGAAGTACTATAGCAGAAGTGAAAAGGAGAAGCTTGCAAAGAAGCTTGCTGCGGTGGTGGCGGTCTTTGTTATTGTCTGTACAGCAACAGTTGTGATCGGGCATATTGTTGATAATCAGAAGATGAATACAGGGCAGAAGGATGCAGCGGCAGCGTCAGATATTGTTACGATTAACGGTGTGAAGTGTAAGCCGAACTGGGATGTGCAGACGTATCTTTTTATTGGAGAAGATGACAGAGGTGTGAAGACAGGCAAGACAGAATCGGATGGAACCGGACAGAGTGATGTTCTTGAGCTTCTTGTGATTGATACGAAGAAGAATATATATCATAAGCTTCCAATTAACAGAGATACGATAACAGATGTAAAGTCATTAGATGATGACGGTTCTTATCTTGCCACAACGAAGACACAGATTGCGCTTGCACATGCAAAAGGCGATGGAATGGAACTGAGTTGTGAGAATACGGTGGATGCAGTATCGCATATGCTGTACGGTATTCGGATTGAAGGATATATTTCATTGAACATGGATTCGATTAAGATATTGAATCATTTGGCAGGAGGCGTGCCTGTTACGATTGAAGATGATTTTTCCCAGTCAGATCCATCTCTTGTAATGGGGCAGAATATAACATTGACAGATGATCAGGCGATGCATTATGTTCATGACAGAATGAATGTAGGAGATGGTACGAACGAGTGCCGTATGCGCAGGCAGAAGGCATATGTTGATGCGTTGTTCCCTTTGTATAAAGCAAAGTTACAGGCGGATAGCGGATTTATTAATGAATTTTATAATGACCTCTCGGATTATATGGTAACAGATATGAGTGTTGGAGAGATGGGGAATGTCGCCAATATGATTATGAACAGCGAAGATAAAGGCGAGCTTTCTATCAAGGGAACGAACGCTATTGCAGAAGATGATGGTTTTAATGAATTTACTATGGATGAAACAAGCCGTGGCGAAGTAGCGATGGAGCTGTTTTTTAATAAAGTAGAAAAATAACAGGAATGAGGAAAGAAGATGAGTCTTATTAATAACAGGAATGAGGAGAGTACCCCGGAATTTGAAGTGATTTCCGGAGGTAAAGAGGATGTTCGCAGTAGTTTTGCGGATAGAACAGAGCAGGAAGCAGAAATTGATCTGATTGATCTGGCATGGGCATTGCTTGACAAGATACATTATATTGTGCTGTGCTTTTTGATCGGAGCAGTGATAATGAATGCATATTCCTATTTTCTTGTTCGTCCGACTTATAAGTCAACAGCGAAGATGTATGTTGTATCTGCATCTAAGAATTCAGTAGTTGATTTAGATGCTTTGAATATCGGTACATCGCTGACAGCTGATTATGAGCAGTTGATGTTAAGTTATCCGGTATTAGAGCAGGTAATCAATAAACTGAATCTGGATATGGATTCTGATACACTTGCAAAGATGATCACATTAGAGAATCCGACAGATACCCGTATTTTAAATATTAATGTAGTAAGTACTGATCCAAAGAGTGCAAGAGATATTGCGAATACACTTATGGAGGTTTCTGTTGACTATCTTCCTAAGACGATGAGTACGAACGCACCAAACGTTGCACAGAAAGCCAAATTAGCAGATTATAAGGATGGCCCAAGCTACACGAAGTATACAATGATCGGTGCATTAGCAGGAGCGTTCCTCTACTGTATGTATCTTGTAGTGAAGTATCTTATGGATGATACGATCCATACAGCAGATGATATGGAGAAGTACTTTGATATTGTACCTTTGGCAGTAATTCCGGATGTTAGTGAGCTGGCATCGGAAAAACAGCAGAAAAAGGGGAAGCTGGAGAAGGGATTTAGTAAGTAATGAAGAAGTTGAATTTAAAAATAAAGGATATGCCTTACGCTGCAGAAGAGGCTTTGAATCGTTTAAGAGTAAATATTAAGTTCTGTGGTAAGAATACAAAGAAGATTGTTATTACAAGCAGTATTCCTAATGAAGGAAAGAGTACAGTTTCTGTACGTTTATGGAAGCTTCTTTCAGAGGCAGGTTTTCCTACTGTTCTGGTAGATGTGGATTTACATAAATCTGAATTACAGAAGAAGTATGAAGTAGAAGGAATTAAGGAAGGGCTGAACCATTTCCTTTCCGGTCTGGCAGAGTATGAAGATGTTGTCTACGAAACAAATATTCCAAATGGACATATTGTTCCGGTTACTACATTGCTGGAGAATCCATCTGCTTTATTGGAAGATCCGAGATTAGGAGAACTTCTTGACAGATTAGCAGAAGATTATCGATATGTTATTATTGATACACCGCCGTTGGATAATATTTCTGATGGAGCGCTTATTGCCAGCATGAGTGATGGGGCAGTCTTAGTTGTACGTTGTGGAGAGACTTCCAAAGCGTTGGTAAGACAGTCCTTGCAGCAGCTTGACAGGGTTGGGTGCCCGGTTCTTGGAACGGTATTAAATCGTGCGGAAATCAGAAGTGGGGCATATAAGAAGTATTACAATCGTTATGGTAAGAAATATGGTGATTACTATGGTGATTACTATGGTGCTTACTATGGAGGAGATACTACAGAAAAGAAAGCAGGTATAAAAGAGTAATAATTACATTTCTACAGATAGCATGATTTGTGTATCATATTGTTAGAGGATGTTGATTATATTTAAATCGGACACAATTTTTCGTCGTGGCCGAAAGATTTTTGTCAAAAGGAGGCATAAATTATGAAGACAGTAAAGAGAATCGCAGCAGTACTTCTTGCAGTAATGCTAATGGCTCCGGCAGCAGTTCATGCAGCTGCTCCATCTGTAAAACAAACTAATATTAACAAGAAAAAAGCTACTGCTACAGTAACGTACAATAAGAAAAAACAGTTACCTACAGTAATTACTGTAAGTGGTCAGAAGCTTGTTGTTGGAAAAGATTGTATAATTTTAAAGAAGAAAAAGAGTGCTAAGAAGAATGCCGGTACTTACAAAATTACAATTAAAGGCATCGGTAACTACTATGGAACAACAACAGTAACTTATAAGATTAAAAAAGCAAAGCAGAAGATTAAGACTTCTACAAAAGCTAAAACTTACAAGGCTTCTACTATTAAGAAGAAAGGTAAGAAGTTTAATCTTAAAACAAAAGCTATTAGGAAAAAAGTAACTTATAAAGTTAGAGGAAAGAAATCTGCTAAAAAGTATATTAAAGTAAGTAAAAAAGGTAAGGTTACAATTAAGAAAGGTATCAAGAAAGGTACTTATAAGATTGTAATTAAAGCAAAAGCTACTAAGAACTACAAACGGGGTAAAAAAGTAGTTAAAATTACTATTAAATAACAGTAATTTTGGGAGGCATCCTGCCACGAGGGATGCCTTTTTTTATTTCAAACACGCTCTGGAGCATTTTCCAAACACGCTCTAGTTGACAAAATAATTTTTCTTATATACAATATTTAAGATATTTACAGAACAGATGAAACTGTTTACAGTGAGTCGATTTCTGATATAGTACTATAGTAATGAAGTGATTGATATTTGTCTTATGGGAATAAAAACTTTAAGAGAGATATCCGAAAAGAAAAGAGGAGAAGACATGTTTGAGAAGTTAGAGAGAAAGCTTGTAAATGTACTGCTTTTTTTTGATTTGTTTAAGATGAAAACAAAGATTCCTACAGATTTTAGAGGGGTAATGCACACACAGGACAAGCGTGTACAGAAGCTTGTAAAAAGAGCATATGAGATTCCGTTTTATAAGAAGAGATTTGATGAGGCGGGAGTGAAGCCGGAAGATATCCGCACAGGAGATGATTTATCAAAGCTTCCGTTATTGACCAAGGATGAGCTTCGTGCCTGGATGAATGAGGAAGCAAAGAATCCGAAGTATGACTGCTGGTTCCACGATACAACAAGTGGATCTTCAGGAATTCCGCTGATGCTGCTCGTTTCTCCAAAGGAAAAGGCCTACAACATGGCGAACTGGTTCCGTGTTATGATGTGTGCCGGTTATAATCCATTTACAGGAAAGACGATGAGCCGTAAGAGTGCCCATAGTATTTCTGGTGGCAGCGATACATTTTTACAGCATTTCGGGATTTTGCGTCGTGGTTTTGTAAATCAGTATGCACCTGAACCGGAAATCGTAAAGCAGATTAATGCATATAAGCCAGACTTTTTATATATGAATAAGAGTGAATTTATGCGTATCTGTTTATATTGTAAGCAGAATCATGTAGAACTTGAGAAACCAAAGTTCTACTGTCCAACTGGAGAGAAGATCGACGATACCGCAAGAAAGCTTTTTGCAGAGATTTTAGGCCCTGGAATCATTGATTCTTATGGAACTGCCGAGACAGGTGCGGCAATGGTACGACTTTTTGACAGCGAAGAATATACGGTGCATAATGACTCTTTTGTTGTAAATATTTATGATGAAAAGAATCGTCCTGCCAAAGAAGGTAACATCGTTGTAACGCCTCTTTACAAGACAGATTTACCGCTCATCAACTATGCGATTGGCGATAAGGGAACCTGCGAAGTTCGTGATGGTGTCCGCTATATCACAAGCGTACAGGGACGTATGAACGACTTCTTCCGCTATGAGACAGGCGAAGTTACAACATTCTTCGAAATTGCACCGATTATTGCTCATTGTGAGGACATTTTACAGATGCGTTTCATTCAGGAGACCTATCATAAGATTCATATCCAGTGCGTACACAATATAGCAGAATCTAAGCTGACAAAAGAGGAAGTTGAGAAAGATATGACAGCGAAGTTAAATGCGAAGTTCAAACATCCATTTGAGATTGAATACGAGTGGATGGATTCTATTCCACCGGATAAGAACGGAAAGCTTCGTATGATTGTATGTAAGGTACAGGATTAGGAGGTATACAATGGCTGGGAAAAATAAAGATGCTTCTCTGAATAAGAGAGCCTTTACTTCAGGATTTTTCTTCATCCTGGCACAGCTTTTTGCAAGGGGGCTGACATTTGCGGTAACCCCGGTTTATTCAAGGCTGCTGACAAAGGCACAGTACGGTGTAGTCAGAACCTACGAGTCATGGCTTCTGATTGCCTATACGATTATGTCACTCTGCCTCTGGCGTAGTGTTGATGTGGCGAAGAAAGATTTTGAAGACGATTATAATGGTTATGTATCGAGCGTACATACACTTTCCTACATTGCCATTGCATTCTTCTTTGGACTGTGCATGATATTTAAGACACAGGTACAGGATTTTTGTCAGATGGATGATCTGATGTTTTACACCTGCTTCCTGTATGTATTTACTTATACAAGTATGCTTTATGTGCAGCGAAGAGACAAACAGGTACTCAAATATAAATTCAGTACGATGGCAACTCTGCTTACAATCGTGCCGGGAACGTTCCTGTCTATATGGCTTATTTACAGAGGACGTGTCCAGGGGCTTATCGGACAGCTTGTAGACCGCCGGGTTATCGGATACTATGTACCACAGATTATCGGTGGTGCTGTTGTTGCAATTGTTATCTGGACACAGGGCAAAAAGTTCATTAATTTAAAATACTGGAAATACGGTCTGGCATTCAGTCTTCCGCTTATTCCAGAAGCCTTATCCATCCAGATTATGAACCAGTCCGATAAAATTATGATCCAGAAAATGATCAGCAAAGAGGCAGCGGGTGTATTTGCCATTGCCACAACAATCTCTTTCATTATCTGGATACTTGAGGATTCTGTATGGAATGCCTGGATTCCGTGGCTTTATGCCAAAATCGGAGAGGGCGCAGAAAAAGAAGTTGCCAAACCGTGGATTTCTGTTATGCACATGTTTGGAATCCTCTCCTGGATCCTTGTAATGCTCGCCCCGGAGGAGATTTTAATCCTCGGTGGTGCTAAATATAAAATGGCAGTCTGGCTTATTGCTCCAATGGTATCGGGAACTTTATTCCGATTCTACAGCTATAGCTATTCTGCTCTTCAGAACTACTATAAACGAACCCAGTATGTAGCTGCAGGAACAATTGGGACGATGGTATTAAATGTAATCTTAAACTATGTTTGTATCCTGAACTTCGGTTACATGGCAGCCGCCTACACAACTGCGTTCAGCTATATTATTCTCCTGCTCGTACAGGGAATCTTAGAGCATAAAATCACAGGAATGGTCATCGTACCACTTCATAAAACGGTACTTATCGCTATTGCTTATGGGGCAATTAATCTGCTCTCTATGAATCTGTACAGAGTCGCATGGTATTATCGCTATGCGGTGATGGTTTTAGTGGTAGGTGCGGCTGCGATTGCATTGAGAAAACAGATGATGGCAGTGCTGAAGATGTTTAAAAAGAAATAGTTTGCCGCAGGTAAAATAGACGCTCCCCGAGAGAGAAGATACCCTATATTTGTGACTCTATCCCTGCGGGTTGAATGTTCGCTAAACGGCTCACATTCAATCCTCGCTCTAAGGCCACAAATATAGGGTATCTTCTCTCTCGGAGAGCTGTTTTTGACTGGAGATGAAATTATTATTTAATGTTTTCTTATTCTAATCCTTTAATGGGTTTGTAATTCTGTTTATCGAAATTCTGGCATGCCATAATGATAATTCAAGTATCAGTTTTTTGAAAACCGGTTATAAAGAAAGCGATGACCCTACATATCAGGAAATTGAAAATGGAAACTGGTATTTTAATGAAACCTATGGTACCATTCACCGAATTGCTTCTGCTGGGGTTCGTCTCTTGGGGCGCGTCTATTTTGCCTGCGGCAACCCAGATTATTCTACCGTGATTTCCACCTTATCCATTGCTTCAAACAGCAACTTCTGGGCGTCCTCCAAAGTTTCTCCCTTAGTAATAATATGACCAATACGATGTGGTCCCACATGGAATTTATGTACCTCATCCCCTGGTTTGTAGTCAAATTCAACTTCACAAATGTCTTCATTTGGCTCATTATAATCAACCTGAGACTTGATGATTCCATCTTTATCACTCATGAGAAGGTGGCTGGCATTCGGTACGAATGGTTTGTCAAATGTGAAGTGAGGGTTTTCTCCAAGTGCAGTTCTAAGAATTTTTTCGTAGTAGTCAAATCCGTAGTAAATGGATGTTAACTCTGCGAGGCAGGTTGCACCGCAGCGGCCGCCGAGTTCTAATACATAGGTTTTATTGTCTTTTAAGATGAAGTCGGCGTTGATAGCGCAGTTGTCAAGCTGCATTGCTTTTACTGCACCGCGAAGCTGTTCTTTGGCATCTTCGATTACGTCTTCGTTTAAGTTGTATGGAGCAAAGTGACCGATTGGGACACCAGTATCTCCGTGGAATACATAGTCTCCGTGAGGAAGAATGAACTGTACTTCCCCATTGTATACAAATGCCTGTGCACCGAATTCTTCGCCTTCTACGAATTCTTCGATTAAGAAATAGTCTTTTCTTGTATTTTCTTTCACATAGTTCATAGCGGAATCGAACTTGTCGTAGGAGTCTACCCGGGTAATTCCACGGCTTCCTGAGGAGTCTACAGATTTGAAAATCAGTGGGAACTCTAAGCCTTCAATTGTTTTCTTAATATCCGGGTCACTGAAAAGAACTTTGCGGAAACGAGCGGTGCGGACACCGTATTCTTCGTATTTGGTCTTCATAAGCATCTTGTCTACTGCAATCTGAGCGGCTTCATAGGAAAGACCGGCAAGTCCCATAGCATCGCAGACTTTACCGATTGTGATAACACACACGTCAGTTCCAGTTGTGATGATACCGTCAATCTGTTCTTCTTTTGCGATTTCAAGAATCTTTTCATCATCGACGGTGTTCTCATAATATACTTTGTCAGCTAACTCAAATCCAGGATAGTTTCCAGGAATGCTGACTACGATAGTGTATAATCCTAATTTCTTTGCTGTTTTAATTAAAGGAACCTGGTAGATGCCAGCTCCGAGAATCATAATTTTCTTCATGATGATAGTACCTCCTGATAGATTATGATTTGTGATACAACGGTTCAACCCATACTATATAATAATAGATAGAAGCTGATATGTCTTTTTTAGTGCAATAGACTATCTGTTTATAATAAGTTATTTATGTTTAGTTGAACAGTTAAAAAATAATTTAGATATTAATTCTTTATTGTTCTGCCGCAGAAGAATCTGCCAAATTAGAAATGTTTGTAGGACCTGGGATTAGTATCTACAACTTTTCTATGTCAGAACTACTAGTAGTTTGAGATTCTTCCACAGTAGATGTATTGATTCCGGTTTTTTCGGTATCAGGTGCATTATTTTGTGTAATCACTTCCCGCACAACGAACTGCGGCTGTTTATTCATTCCAAGGAACATTCTGCCCAGGTATTCTCCGATGGTCCCCATAAATAACATGATAAGTCCGGAGAAGAAGCAGATGGCGCACATCATGGAAGGCCATCCAAGTGCCATTGCAGGATTTACGAGCTTACGGATAACGATTGCCAGTGCGCCGAGAATACTTAATATAGAGAAGAAGTATCCGCAGTAAGTGGACAGGCGCAGTGGGACAACAGAGTATCCCATAATATTTGAGTAAAGCTGGATGAGCTTCTTTAAGGTGTAGCCGGACTGTCCGACTTCACGCTCAAAATGCTTGATTGGCACACAGCTTATATTGCGGGTGGTACGCAGGAATAATCCCTGTAAATGGGTGTAAGGACTCTGATACTGGATAACATAGTCTCTTACAAATTTACGGATTACCCAATAGCTGGATGTTTTCATGTCTTTTGGCTTACCGATAAGAATGCGGACAGTAAGATAATTTAAGTAGCTTCCGAAGTTACGGAAAGCGGAATGTTTCTTATCTGGATAATAGCCGTAAACAATGTCATATCCCTTTTCAATTTCATCTAACAGAAAATGTAACTGGGAAGGGTGGGTCTGCATATCATCATCCATTGCGATTAAAAGATCGCCCTGTGCGTAGTTAAGTCCTGCCATGACAGCATTATGCTGCCCGGAGTTCTTCGCAAGGGAAATTGCTTTTACAAATGGATAGTCAGCTGCCAGTGCTTTTAATTCACGAAGGGTCGCTCCGTCATCTGGTGAGTAGTCATCGACAAGAATAAATTCATATTCCGGGCGCCCTAAGCGGTCGAGCTCTGCACTGGTAAGCTCTACGACTTCACGAATAGTCCGTGAAGATTTATAACAAGGTATAATAATCGAGTGTAACACGAGTTTTGCCTCCTGAGTAGTTTCGTTTCCAATAAATCTGCTAAATATTCAACGGTTTATTAATATGTTTGAATATTCGTAGTATTCCATTGATCTGGTTTTTAAGTATTATTTGGATATAGTTTTTAGTTTGATTCGTGCAACTTTTATTGTAGAAACTGCTAAATGACTATTAATAAACTATTATTACCGAATGGATACTACAGTAGCATATAATATTGAATGTATGCTATTTTGAATAAAATTCTTTAATCTTTTCGCAGACAGTCAGAACTTTTTCTTTTTCTAAACCATAATAAAGAGGAAGACGAAGGAGACGTTCACTCTCTTTTGTTGTGTACTTATCTTCTCCGTGGAAGCGGCCAAACTTCTGTCCGGCTGGTGCTCCGTGAAGAGGAATGTAGTGGAATACAGAAGAAATCCCGTTCTCTTTTAAGAACTTGATCAAGGCACTACGTTCTTCTAAGTCTTTTGCTTTGATGTAGAACATATGGGCATTATGTACGCAGCCTTCAGGAACAACAGGAAGTTCGATGTATCCAGCTTCTTTTAAAGGAGTGAGATTCTCGTAGTAAGTGTTCCATGTGCTCATACGGTCATCATAAATCTTATCGGCAACTTCTAACTGGGCATAAAGGTAAGCAGCGTTCATATCACTTGGAAGATAAGAGGAACCAGCCTCTACCCATGTGTATTTGTCAATCTGTCCGCGGAAGAACTTGCTTCGGTTTGTACCTTTTTCACGGATAATCTCGGCATCTTCGATATTCTTTTCGTCACGGATTAAAAGGCAGCCGCCCTCACCCATGCTGTAGTTCTTTGTTTCGTGGAAGCTGAAACAGCCGTAATCACCGATTGTTCCGAGAGCCTTTCCTTTATAGGAGGACATAACGCCCTGTGCGGCATCCTCGATAACGAGAAGATTATGACGCTTTGCGATATCCATGATCGTATCCATCTCGCAGGAAACACCGGCATAGTGTACAGGAACGATTGCTCTTGTCTTATCAGTAATAGCATCCTCAATTAATGTTTCGTCAATGTTCATTGTGTCAGGGCGGATATCTACAAATACAGCGGTAGCACCACGCAGAACAAATGCATCTGCAGTAGAAACGAATGTATAAGATGGCATGATAACTTCATCACCTGGTTTGATATCTGCAAGGAGGGCAGCCATCTCTGTAGCGTGTGTGCAGGAGGTAGTAAGAAGAGCTTTCGCTGTTCCTGTCTTATCCTCAATCCATTTGTTACATTTTTTAGTGAATTCTCCATCACCACTGATCTTGTGATTCTGGATGGCTTTTGTCATGTATTCTGTTTCCTTTCCCGTAAACGGGGGAATGTTAAAGTTAATCATATGAATTCCTTCTTTATAAAATAGTATAAATAAATGGGTTAACAGTAACAGTACACGAACTATCATACGCATACTTTCACATCATTATAGCAAAAATCAGGATAATTGTATAGTGAGAGAGCAGGAAAAATGTACAGTTTCTTCCATACAAAGGGGTGAAAATATCAGGAAATTTTAAAGAAGCAGATTTCTTGACGGGGGTTTTATTTAATTATATAATATAAAAAGGCCTTTTTTGTAAAAAGCAAGAAATATAAATTTATTTATTATGATATGGAATCATTTTAAAACAGAAAAGTATTTTATAAAAAATGCCAGAAACCTTATTTGTGTCGTATTTCTGTTTTAATATAATTTTAATATAACAGAAATATACTTATAACAAAGCTGTTTTTTTATGATACTATATAATTTGTGATGGAGTGTACTCTCGGAATCTTTCCTGTACTTGATTTTGTGAGCACATTGAATAATATGGGAGGTAAAGAATGAATAAGAAACATTTAGGAATTGTAGCATTGTTTATATTGTGTTTTTCGTTTGCTTTGGCAGGGAAGTCTGCACAGGCAGCAACAACACCACAGGAAACAAGTGTCAGCAAGATTGCTTATGTGGATGCTTCTGGAAGATTAGTACTTAAGTTTGCGGATTTTTCAGATGCGGGTTATACATATACTGTAACAAATGAGAAGACGGGAGCTAAGACAGATACAGCGCAGCTCGCATCAAAGAAAGGTGTGCTTACAGTAAGTCTTGGCCAGCTTTATTCTGCTAAGACCGAATATAAGCTTATTCTCACAAGTAAGGATAATACAAAGAAACTGACAGTTCACTATTATACAGGTAAGGCGCTTGGCAGTTATTCTATCAAGCAGAAAAGCAATGATTCTGTAAAAGCTTCCTGGACAGTGTCTGACAAGATATATACTGGATATTCTTTAGAACTGTATCTGGGAGAAAACTCAACAGTAGCACAGAAAAGGATAAGTGTAGGTAAGACAGCAGCCTCTGCTTCTATTGCATCCTCATCTTTAAAGAATGCCAGATATTATACTTATTTAATTGGTCAGACCACTCTTAACAATAATAAGACAGTTTATTATGGACAGGGAATGCTTAAGACATTTGATTATGTTAAGAAGCCTGCAAAGGTAAAAGGTGTAAAAGCTGTACCAAATGCGAATGCAGCAAAGCTTTCATGGAATGCTGTGAGCAATGCTTCTTATTACACTGTTTATAAGAGTACAAAGTCTTCATCTGGCTATAAAGTAGCCAAGAGCAAATGCACATCCACTTCTTTAAAAATAAAGGGACTGACTGGTGGTAAAAAGTATTATTTCAAAGTTGTAGCAGTTTCACAGGCTGGTGGAAAGATAGTGATCGGAACACAGTCTAATGCGGTTTTAGCGAAGATTCCAGTAGTTGCCGGGCAGGTACGGAATGTACAGTTAACTTTTGATTCCAAAAAGAATCTGGCACTTACATGGTCAAGAACAGCAAAAGCAACTAGCTATCATATTTTATATAAGAAGGCAGCAGATTCCAAATATAAGATACTGATAAAGACAAAAAAGAGCAATTATAGTCTTGCTAAACTGAAAGCGGATACAAAGTATAACATCAAAGTACAGGCAGTTACCAGAATTGGAAACAAAGTTTACTTAAGCAGTAAGACATCTAAGGTAATTACAGTAACCCCAAGACAGTATAGAGATAAGAATTATAATAAACTGCTTGCCAGCCAGGTAAGAAGTATCGGTTACGTTGGAAATAAATGTATTTACACAACAAAGAAGTATTCAACAGAAGTTAAGACAGCATTTGTAAACTATAAGGGATATTCCAGTAAAACAAAGTATTTAATCTGGATCAGCCATTATACACAGCAGGTAAGCATTTTCGAGGGAAGCAAAGGCAAATGGAAGATGATCCGTACATTTATCTGTGCGACCGGAACAGCAAAGAATCATTCTCCAAGAGGAGTATTTAAGATTACTTATAAGGAAAAAGGCTGGTTCTACACAAGCACAAAAGAACTCTATGTAACACATTATAAGGGAAGAAACTCTTTCCATACACGTCCATTATGGAATAACGGTTCTGTACAGAACCCGACAATCGGAAAACCAGCGTCTCATGGATGCGTCCGCTGTTATAACCAGGATGCGAAATATATCTATGATAAAATGCCAATAGGAACAACAGTGGTGTCTTATTAATCTGGTTTGCCGCAGGCAAATAGACGCCCTCAGGGAATAAAATAATCCATATTTGTGACTTTCGTCGCAGCGGGGAGTAGTCTTCTGAGAAAAGCCCGGCATTAAAATAATTGATTTTGACTCAGTTGTAAAAAACACAAAGTCGTCAAAATCAATTATTTTAATGCCGGGCTTTTCTACCACTAAGCTACACCCTCGTAGCTCCCAGGCCACAAATATGGATTATTTTATTCCCTTAGGGCTGGCTTCGTCTGTTTACCCCCCCACCGATAAATCATAAATCATCCCATATATTGCAAATTTGTAGACAATGACGTACAATAGCGTTATGTGATAAAGTCAGGAGGATTATAAGATGTCTATACAAGGGAAAAATGGAACTTCAAGGCGCGAAGTTTTTTCCAGAGAGCTTATCGTAGCTTTTTATTTTATATTTTTGGTAATGACGGCACTCTGTCATAAGTTTGGAGAGGTGCATATTGTTCATGCGTTTACTCGAATAGTTCAGATTGTGTATGTGCCAGGAATCTTTTTTGCAGTAGGATATTATATACAGATTCAGAGTGAGAAGTATGGGGACTTTAAGGGATGTATGTTAAGGCATGCGGCCTATAGTCTTGGATTGTATGCACTTTTGGGAATTCCTTATGAAGTATTCGCAAAACATGTGGATCCGTTTACGACAATAAGGAATTTCATATCGTTTATAAAGGTTTTTGAAATTTCAGCTATCTTTTTGTCTGTCAGCATTGTATTTCTTTTGTGTGCCTATTTGTGGGATTATATAGAAGGATGGATGGAGAAGCCGGTATTGCTTCTATTGATATGTATTATTGGTTTTCTGCCTGTTTTTCTTCCAGAAGGGATTATCGGATATGGTCTGGCAGGAACATTGATTGGCGGAGACCGCACACATGCAGTTGCGATTAGTACGGAATTATTTGTATTTTTCTGGGGTGTATTTTGTGCTAGGAAAAAGCAGAATACATTTTTAGAAAAAAAGAATTTTATTATGGCGGCGCTTTCTTTTGTTATTGCAGGAGTGTTTGCAGTACTTCATATAAAGGCGGCATGTTTTGTATTTCTTGGAATGTTCCTTGCATTTATAGCGATTAATATATGTGTGCCATTTGCCGGTATTTATGCGGCATTAGAAGAAGCGGTAGTGAATATTTTAGAAAGAGTGTGGGGCATTATAACAACACCGGCTTCCAGAGAGGGAGAGGAAAACTGGCGTTCCTTACTTAGATATTTTATTGGATATACTGTGCTTTTTGTGGTGATGGCAGTGCTTATTTTCCTGCCATACATTTTACAGAATAAAACGTTAATCTGGGAGGCAGATGGTCTTGGGCAGTATGTTCCGAAGGTATATCGTTTTATTCAGTATATTCCTGAGATATTTAAAGATATTTTCAGTGGAAACTTTGATTTTAAACAGTACGATTTTACAACAGGACTTGGTGCGACAGTGGCAATCAGTTATGACCCGGTTTATTGGTTATACCTGCTATTCTCACCGGCGAAGATAGAGAATGCATATAGTTTCCTGATTATTGTAAGGTATTTTCTTGCAGGACTTAGTATGTCCGGTCTCGTACTTTATTTTAAAAAGTCACATTTTGCAGCTTATACGGCAAGTATTGTGTATGCCTTTTCCGGCTATGCGATTTATGCGGGAACGAAGCATGGGCAATTCCTTACACCAATGATTCTTCTCCCGATTCTTGTTGTTGCGATGGAGAGACTGATTCGTAATAGAAAATGGTATATGCTCACAGTTTTAGTAGGGGTTTCTCTGCTGTGTTCTTATTATTTTCTGTATATGAACACGATTGCACTGGGAATCTATTTTGTGCTTCGAATCGTTTGTACAGAGGAATATCGGAATTGGAAGACATTTTTTGAGCGAGGATTTATTATAGTGGGAAGTTATATTCTGGGGGCATCCCTAGGAGTGATCTCATTATTTACATCTTTTGGAAGTTACATGGGTTCAAGCCGAAGTGGTGGTGGAAAGATTACTGCATTTTTAAGTACAACACCATTATTTTACCGTACAGAATGGCTGGTGGACTTTTTCACGTCCTATATATCGGATAACTTTGCGTCTGGTTTATGGCTTAAGCTTGGATTTGCTCCGCTTGCAATGCTGGCAATCGTATTACTTTTTACAAGAAAGAACCGAAAGGAACTTCGCTGGCTGTTTGTGATTTTCACGGCATTTTCCCTGTTCCCTGTTTTCGGATATATTTTCAGCGGATTTAGTAATGTAAATAACCGCTGGGGTTATATTTATGTGGTGATCGTTTCCTTTATTCTGGCAGAAAGTCTTGATAAGATGCGAGATCTGAGTGGAAAAGAAATGGGAATCATGACAGCGATCACTGGACTTTACGGGCTAGTAAATGCTTTCTCTGACAAGTTGTTTGTTCCAAGTATTTATGGTGCGTTTGGACTTTTGGCAGCGACGCTGATTATGCTGTTCTTATTAAATAGCGATAAAATTACATTTTCTAAGAAACAGTTTAGAGGAATTGTTCTTGGAATGACTGCCCTAGTTATTTTCCTTAATGCAAAGTGGTTTATTACTTCTGGGGATGATAGTTATACGCATCTGGATACCTACGTTTCTGCGGGGGATTCTAAAAAGAAGATTTCCGGGACAGCGTTAAAGCATCTTGATGAAGTGCCGGGAGCGGATACGGATGAATTTTATCGAAGTACCAATCTTGTTACAACGGGTAACCTTCGTTCTTCCAGTTTGTTATATGGATATAATGATGTTTCTACATTTAGCAGTACGTTAAATGGCGGTATTGTAAATTATAATAATGCGATGGGTAATTGTCGCTGGAATATTGTAAGTATCTATGATTACAACTTCCGGACTTACCTGAATACGCTTGCGAGCGTGAAGTATATGGGTGTTGCAAAGAAGAATACGGCAACAATTCCATATGGCTATAAAAAGGTGCAGGAGACAAAGAATAAATATTATTCTATTTATGAGAATCAATATTCCTTGCCACTTGGGTATACTTACGATAAAATAGTAAATACAGATAGAATTGATCAGTATTCTGCAGCCGAAAAGCAGGAGACTACAATGCTTGCAGCTATTGTGGAAGATAAGGATATGGATAAGAACAGTAATCTTACTGTGGCTACGAAGCTTCCGCTTACTGCACAAAAGTTAAAGATTAAAAATATAAAGCTTAACGGTGTGTCTATGACAAAAGATACGATAGAGATAGAGAAGCCGGGTGCGACGATGAAGTTCTCCTTTGAGGCGCCGGCCAATGCAGAAACTTATCTGTCTCTGGTTGGAGATATTTATGCAGAAAAAGATGCGAAAGAGCATTTTATAACAGCAAGAATTAAGGCTCCGGGCGTAAAATATGGTCATAAGTTCCGTATTGATGCATATACTACCGGGCAAAAGGAATATCTTTTTAATCTGGGATACAGAGAGGGTGCTGTAAAGACATGTACCTTGAAGTTTGTCGGTACAGGCACTTTGAAGTATAAGGATCTTGCGATTTATTCTCAGACGATGTCTAATTATGCAGACAGAGTGAATGCACTTAAAGAGAATTCCCTGCAGAATGCAAAAGCAGAGAAGAATACGGTAACTGGTAATATCACTGTTGACAAAGACAAGATGCTGGTGGTCACTCTCCCATATCAGAAAGGCTGGACAGCATATGTTGACGGCAAAAAGACAGATATTCAGAGGGTAAATTATCAGTATATCGGTATTAATCTTAAAAAAGGAACACATGATATTAAGCTGCATTATCAGCTTCCGGGAATTAAGCTTGCATTTATGATTACCGGATGTGGTATCATAGCATTTGTGGCAATTATTATATTTAATATTGTCAGAAAAAGACGAAAGAATTAGAGGATTTTTTAATACACTCTAAGAAAAATCATTTTGTAAAGGAAGGACAGAATGCAATCAAAGAAATGCCTGGACAGATATGGCAGTGGAAGGCCGCTTTGTCAGAAGTCATGAAGCAGGCAAGATATAATGCATTCTTATTAAAAGGGTGTAGTGAACATAAATAAACATATATAAAGTTTAAGGAGAGATTATCATGGCAGAACAACATTTAACAAAGAGCGAGTTGGCGATTATGGAGGTAATGTGGGAGCAGGAAGAAGCACTTACTGCTTCAGAGATTATCAAAGCATCTGGGGACAAGGAATGGAAGAACAGTTCTATTCATCTCATGGTGAATGCTTTACTTGAAAAAGGATTCCTTGAAGTTGCCGGATTTAAAAAGACAACAAAGAATTATGCGCGTACATTTAAGCCAACTATGACAAAAGAGAAGTATTTTGTACGCAAAGTTATGGGAAATACTCCAGTAGCAGAGAAGAAAAAGATTTATATGCAGCTGTTAAAAGAAGTGGACGAAATCGAGACACTTGATACAATCAAAGAAGAAATATACGCGCGAAAAAAAGAATTGGAAAATAGATAGTTGACTTTTCCTATCAAGTGGGTATATAATCAACGCATTAAAGTAAATACAGCGGACGCTTAAACCGATGATGTGGAAGTTAGGGCGATTGATGCACTTACAGAGAGACCGGGATGCTGAGAACCGGACAGAACGCAGATTGTCAAGTGGGCCACGGAGGGCAGTGTGAACAGCAGATTCAGGCAGATATCAATTATCTTGCACAGAAGTATTTGAAGAAGTACAGAAACTGATAGAATACGGTGATATGGAAGTTTAAAGCTTACTAGCATTGACGTGAGGACATACGTTAGTTGTCAGGGATATGATGTGTATCCTGTGAGTGCATGAAGATTTTCATGAAGCAAGGTGGTACCGCGGGAGAATTTTTGGAGTTTTACCCGTCCTTGACAGATAGAGAATATTTGTCAGGGACGTTTTTTTATAGTTCTCTGACATCAACAAAGCTGTATTGTGGAAAAACTTTGATAATTGTGGATAAGGAGGATGAAAATGAGAAAAGTTGTGATTATCGGTGCAGGACATGTCGGTTCCCACTGTGGATATGCACTGGCACATTCGGGTATAGCCGGTGAGATTGTCCTTGTGGATGTGGATAAAGATAAGGCACACGCACAGGCATTAGACATTGCAGATAGCGTAAGCTTCTGTGAGAGAGAAACGGTAGTAAGAGATGGTGACTATAAAGATTGCGAAGATGCAGCTCTCGTTGTTGTCGCAATCGGTGAGGCAAGAAAGCCGGGACAGACAAGACTTGATATGTTAGGCCGTTCCGTAGAAATGTTAAAAGAACTTCTCGAACAGTTAAAACCATACAAGATTCCAGGAATTGTCGTAACCATTACCAATCCAGCTGACATTGTAGCCGACTATGTAAGAAAAGGACTTGGTTTAGAAAGAAACAGAGTCTTTGGAACAGGAACTTTATTAGACACCGCAAGATTAATTCGGACATTAAGCGAAGAATCCGGTGTGGGAAGACGTTCTATTCAGGCATATTCCTTAGGAGAACACGGAGATTCCTCTATGATTCCATTCTCATCAGTAACAATCGGGGGACTTCCATTCGATGCTTATGATATTTCTAAGGAAAAAGTCTTAGAAGCAACCAGACAGATTGGAATGACTATCATCGAAGGCAAAAAATCAACTGAATTTGGCATCGGCAGAGCATTAACTGAAATGGCAGCCTGCATCCTCCGTGATGAGAAAAAAATCATGCCGGCCTCTGTATTACTTCAAGGCGAATACGGTCAGCATGATGTACATTGCGGAGTCCCATGTCTCATCGGTAAAAATGGAATTGAGAAAATAATCGAACTTCCATTAACAGAGGAAGAACAGGAGATGCTTAACAAATCTTGTGAGGTAATTAAAAAGCATATAAAAATGGCAAGTGAAAATTAGAACTTAGAATTGCTGGCACTCTGATATTTAACACAATTTTTTACATAGTTTTTCACTTGAATCTTTTTCTTATGTGAAATTAAATATCACAGCAGACCAGCTTACACAAGTTTTAATCTGAAACAATTAAATTTTTAAATTTATATAATCTTGGGGAGAAGGTTTTTACAATATAAGCTGATTAAAAACTTCGGGCAACAGATATAGAAAGGAAAAGAAAATGAGAAAATTTAAAAAATTTGTAAGTACAGCAATTATAGCAGCAATGGCAGGAACTCTTTGTTTAACAGGATGTGGTTCTAACAGCAGTTCCGAAAGCAGCACAGGAAGTAGTAAGTCAGGAAAACAGGTTACTGTAGCAGTCGTTCAGCCAATGTCCCACACATCCCTTGACCAGATTCGTGATACTATCACTTCTGAACTTGGAAAAGACGACAACATCAAAGTTGTAACAGATAACGCAAACGGTGATACAGCAGCATTAAGCTCTATCATTGAGAATTATAAATCTGAAGGAGTAGACATTGTTGTTCCAATCGCAACTTCCACAGCACAGACAGCAAAGAGCGTTTATGATGGAGAAGATACACCAATCGTATTCGCCGCAGTTTCAGACCCGGAAGCAGCAGGTCTTACAGGAGAAGATTGTGCGAATATCACGGGTGTTTCTAACAACATTCCAGCAGATGAAATCGTTAAGCTGATCGCTAACTTCCAGCCAGATTACAAGAAGATTGGTTTCCTGTATACATCCAGTGAAACAAACTCCGTATCTACAATCACAGCAGCTAAGAAATACTGTGACGATAATAATATCGCTTATGAAGAGTCTTCTATCTCTAATGTTTCTGAGCTTCAGACAGCAGTAGAATCCCTGATTTCTAAAGGAGTAGATGCACTTTATACTGGTAATGACAACACAATCGCTTCAGCAATGGCTACTTACACAGATGTCGCTTACGCGAAGAAAGTTCCTATCTACTGTGGTGCTGACTCTATGGTTGCAGACGGTGGATTTGCTACAGTTGGTGTAAACTATGTACAGCTTGGAAAACAGGTTGCAGACATGGTAGAAAAGATTGCAAACGGCGAAAAAGTTTCTGATATTCCTTACGAGACAATTTCTGATTATGCAAAATATGTAAATATGCAGGCTGTAAAACAGTTTGGTGGTAACTTCGATAAGAAGGCATTTGAAGAATTTGATGTGCTTGTAGAGGAAGATGGAACAAGTCATTTTAATAAATAATGAATCAAGATTAGAATTGAGGACATAAACATGAATGAAATAGCAGGCATGTTAGTTTCCGCTCTCGGCCAGGGGTTTATCTACGCCCCTATGGCCCTGGGCGTTTTTCTGACATTTAGTATTTTAAAAACCCCTGACCTTACGGTAGAGGGAAGTTTTGTATTTGGAATGACCGCCTGTGTCGTAGTGACGATTGCAGGACATCCGATTTTAGGGCTTGTTGCTGGCACGCTTGCAGGAGCGGCAGCAGGACTTTGTACGGGACTTTTGCAGACTAAATTAAAGATTGAACCGATTTTATCTGGTATCCTTACAATGACGGGACTTTACACAGTAAACTATGCTATTCTGGGTGGTCAGTCCAACCGTTATTTACAGTATGAAGCAAAAAACAGCTTGGGCGTAACCGTAAATAAACCGGCAGATACTGTATACAAGATATTCCAGAGAGACTTTGGCAAGGATATGTCATCAGGCATGACCGCATTTTTACTTACCATGATAATCGTTATTGTAACCTGTGCAGTTCTTGTTACATTTTTCCGTACAAGAAATGGTATGGCGATTATTGCAACTGGTGATAATGAGGAAATGGTTCGTTCATCTTCGATTAATGCAGATGTATCCAGAATCGGCGGGGTCATGATTTCTAACGCACTCGTTGCATTTTCCGGCGCACTTCTTTGCCAGTATCAGAAATACGCAGATTTGAACTGTGGAAATGGTATGCTTGTTATGGGACTCGCCTCGGTAATCATCGGTCTTACTTTCTTTAGTAATCATTCCGTTACAATACAGGCAGTTGGTGTTGTTCTCGGTTCCTTATTATACCGAATCATCATTCAGATTGCATACAAGATTGATATGCCAAGCTATGCAGTTAAATTATTGTCTGCAGTTATCGTTGTAATCGCATTAGTTATTCCGTGGTTACAAAAAACATATAAAAAGAAAGGGGGCAGACGTTAATGAGCAGTCAGTTAAAACTTACAGATATCACAAAAAAGTTTGAGGCAAACACTGTCAATGAAAAAGTTGCCCTCGACCATTTAAATCTCACCGTAGAACCCGGTCAGTTTGTTACTGTACTCGGTTCAAACGGTTCCGGTAAATCTACCATGTTTAACGTCATCCTCGGAAGCCTTTTTCCAGATGAAGGAAAAGTGTACTTAGGAGACAAAGACATTACGAAATTAAAAGACTACAAACGAGCCTTAAACATCGGATGCCTTTACCAGAATCCACTTCGTGGAACCGCTCCGAACCTCACCATTGAGGAAAACCTTGCCCTTGCTTACACAAGAAAGGCTTCCCCGTCTTTCTTTGCCTTAAATAAAAAGGACAGTGCCTACTTTAGAGAAGTCCTTTCCACACTTGGAATGGGACTCGAAGACAGAATGAAAACAAAAATCGGTCTTCTTTCCGGCGGACAGCGACAGGCAGCCTCTCTTTTAATGGCAACCATTGCAGAACCAGAACTCCTATTACTCGATGAACATACCGCAGCCCTTGACCCCGGCGCAGCCGAAAAAGTCATGGCATTAACGAAAAAGATTGTTGAGGAAAATAAGATCACAACCCTTATGATTACGCATGATATGGAATATGCATTAGAATACGGTAGCAGGACGATTATGCTGGATTCTGGAAAAATAGTCATGGATCTGACCGGAAAAGAACGAGAAGAAATGACAACAGGGAAATTAGCCGAACTCTTTTATGGAAAAGCACATAAGAGGGGGTGATTTGCCGCAGGCAAGGGGGAGCGACAGATAAACAGACGAACTCCAGAAGGTAAATAAAGCATATTTGTGACTTTAGTCGCGGCGTGTTGAATGTTCGCTTTCGTGCTCACATCCAACACTTGCTCCGAGGCCACAAATATGCTTTATTTATCTTCTGGAGTTCGTCAGTTTGCCAGTTTGGTATCTCAGAATGATGGTTCGTCAGTTTGTTAACTCGCTATGATGGTTCGTCAGTTCGCCTTGAATACCAAGCTTTCTACTTCATCTGTTTTGTTAAAACATTTTGTGGTAATATATATAATAAAACTGCGTGAATATTATCATACAGACAGGAGTACGAGATGAAAAGCAGAGTCCAGAAAAAAGAAACGCGTTGGGAGAAGCTTGATAATACAGCGAATCTTTTCCCGGTTATCGCGAATGAGACGATGACAAATGTATATAGAATCGCTGTAATTCTTTCGGAGAATATTGAGCCAGAGTGTCTGCAGGAGGCATTAGAGCAGGTTCTGCCCTGGTTTAACACAATGAATGTACGGATGAGAACGGGAATGTTCTGGTATTATTTTGAGACAAATGTAAAGGGAAAGCCAGTTGTGCGTGAGGAGGAAGATTTTCCTTGTCGTTATATAGAGCAGCATCGGAATAAAAGTTATTTATTTCGGGTGACATACTATAAGAATCGAATTAATTTGGAAGTATTTCATGCGCTTGCAGATGGAATGGGAGCGGTGAACTTTTTAAGGGAATTGACATATCAGTATTTGAGAATTTGTTATCCGCAGCTTTCGGGTGAGATGGGTGACCGGCTTTGCGATGATACGTCGCTTGATACAGAGGACAGTTATTTAAAGAATTATAAAAAGGCAGGGAAGAAGACTTATAAGTCTGTTCCAGCAGTGCACATGAAGGGAGAACGTCTTGTTCGAGGTGAACTAGGGATTATTCATGGGTATATGTCAGTGAAGCAGCTTAAAGAGAAGGCAAAAGAACTTGGGATGAGTATTAATGAATATTTATCCGGGATTTTTGTATACAGCATTTATAAAGGATATTTGCATGGAAATGTTTCAAAAAAGCCGATTGTGCTGTGTGTTCCGGTGAATCTGCGGCCGTTTTTTGGCTCAATGACAACAAGGAATTTCTTTGCGATGGCGAGTGCCTCTTTTTTACCGGAAAAGGAAAAATACGAGCGGCAGGAAGTGATGAAGCTGGTGCAGGCAGAGTTAAAGAGGCAGATTACACAGGAGAATCTGGAAAAAATGATTGCATACAATGTGTCGAATCAGAAGAATTATGCATTGCGGGTAGTCCCTCTTTTCCTGAAAAAGCCAGCGATTAAGTTTGTATATTTGATGAGTGCGAAGGCAACGACAACAACGATTACAAATATGGGACAAATGATGGTGGATGAGGCATACCGCCCATATATCAAGCGTTTTCAGATAATACTGTCTCCATCGGCCGGGCAGAATACAAAGGCAACAGTCTGCTCCTATGGGGATGAACTGACATTTACTTTTAGTTCGCTTTTAAAGGATACTTCAGTACAGAAAGTATTTTTTAGAAGTCTTGCGGAGGACGGCATTGATGTAGAGATAGAAACGAATGGAGTGTATTATGATTAATGAAAAGCATTTTTCAAACACGCTCTGGCATTCCGAATAGAAAGTTTGAATGTACTATAATTAATAGAAAGTGTTTGCTGAGAGGAGGTGCATTTTCCCATGAATAAATGTAAGAGATGCAACGTGTGGGTTGCGGATGATACGATGGTTTGCCCGCTGTGTCATACAATATTGACGGAAGAAAAGTCAAAGGGACAGAAATCAGGCAGCGGATTTCCAGATAGTGAATTTGAATATAATGGAGCCAGGTATGTTGATATAGATTCTGTAGCAGATAAAAGATTTCTGATACAAGGTCCGGGCTATCCTGATGTAAAGAAAAATACAAGACGTTTCCGAAAAGCAGGGCGAATTCTCCTGTTTATTTCGCTTGCGTTAGAAATGCTGCTTGCATTTATCAACTATCTGACATTTGATATGGCACCGAAATACTGGTCTGTTGTAACTGGGGGAATTATTGCCTATCTCATATTGACAATGTGGGATATTTTCAGTAGAAGACAGGGGCATATCCGGAAGATTTATACACAGATTTTTGTTATATTAGGACTGATGATTTTGATCGATTTTGCCCTTGACTGGAGTGGATGGTCACTGGAATTTGGTCTGCCGTGCATTATTTATGGATTGGTTCTTGCAATTATCATTTGTATGAGCGTGAATTCTTCAAGCTGGCAAAATTATCTGCTTATGCAGCTTGCGGCAATTGCGCTCAGTATATTAGATGTAGTATTACATTTTACGGGGTATTTGCATCATATCGTACTTGCATGGATTGCATTTGGATTGTCCGTATTGCTGTGGAGCGGAACGATGATAATTGGAGACCGCAAGGCAAAGAATGAATTGAAGCGAAAGCTTCATATATAGCCTTCTATAGTTTTGTGTAAACAGAAACAAACGTTAAAAAATTAAAATAGTGAATAGGGAGATGAGGATGAATAGAAGAAATTTGGGGACAAGTAGTGGAAGAAGAGAGAAGGCTGTGGATAAATCTGCAATGGAGCGAATGGTTCGCCAGAATAGGGCAAGAAGAAAGAAACGCAGAAAAGATAAGTCAATCAGTCTGGCAGCGACTATGTCTAAGAATGTTATTGCGCTTGCAACTTCTCTGCATGGAATTGGTCCGCTGATTCAGAATGGGACATTTCGGAAGAGAGTGGCAGAGATAGAACCGCCGTGGCATCCGCCAAGAGGATTTTCACTTGTTCCGATTGAGATGCCGGATTTTTCAATGGAATTGTTATTGCATCAAAATGAGTTCTTTTCCAATAACAGCTTGGAATATTTGAAAACTGATGATAGCAATATGCCAGAAGACCGGGCGGGCAAAGAAGATACAGCAGAACGCCTGCTGACCGAGAACCGTGAAGTCGTTTTACAGCTTCATGGTGGAGGTTACATTGGAAAAATGAAAAATGCATACCGGGATTTTGCCGTATTGTATGCAAGAATGCCGGGAGAAAGGGCAGTTCTTTCTGTTGATTATCGTGTGGCACCAGAAGACCCATATCCGGCAGCACTAGAAGATGCTTACGCAGCATACCAGTGGCTCCTTGAAATGGGATGTAGGGGAAGTCAGATTATTGTTGTCGGAGACTCTGCCGGAGGCGGCCTGGCATTAGCGCTCTGTCTTTATTTAAAAGATAAAGGAGAGCCGCTTCCGAAGAAACTTGTGTTAATGTCTCCGTGGACAGATCTGGCAGCCACAGGAGATTCCTATGAGACAAACTTTGAAAAAGATCCTCTTTTTGGTAATACGACAGACAGCATGATTTACAGCAATGCATATTATGGGGAAAATGACCCTAAAACACCATACATTTCCCCACTTTACGGTAATTACGAAGGGTTTCCGCCAATGCTCTTTCAGGTAGGCGGTGCAGAAATGCTTTTAAGTGACAGCGCGAGAGCAGCAAAAAAAGCGAAAGCAGCAGGTTGCGAAGTGCAGCTTACCATATATGATGAAATGTTCCATGTCTTTCAGCTTGGAATGAAAAAAATGAAAGAATCAAGAGAAGCCTGGAAAGAAATAGAAGAATTTCTTACTATTTAATTCATTAGACAGACACCCAAGAAGAAAGGATATCTTCTTTCATTAGGGACTTCGACAATTTTGTTATATTATTCTTGAATTAAGAAAAAGGGGCGTTTTTTATGCGGCAAAACGAAATTTCTCCGAAAACTGGTAAACAGAGTCATAATTTCAAAAAAATGAGCAATACTAACAGCAGAAAATCATTATCTATAAAACCAGAATAAGGAGAAGATATTATGAAAGCTACAGGTATTGTACGTCGTATAGATGATTTAGGCAGAATTGTTATACCAAAGGAGATAAGAAAGACTCTTAAGGTAAAAGAGGGAATGCCGCTTGAGATTTACACGGATAAAGAAGGGGGAATCATTTTACGAAAATTTTTGCCTTTTTCAGAAATGTCTTCTCTTTCGGAAGAATTCGCACAGTGTGTAGCACAGCAAATGGGGAATGCAGTCTTTGTCACAGACAGAGAAAAAGTTGTTGCTGCTGCCGGATACACAGGAGAGGATATTGTCGGAGAACCAATCAGTCATATATTAGAGAATATTTTGGATGACAGAGATGAGAGATTACCGTTATCCGAAAGAAATCGCTTTATTCCGATAATTCATGGCATGGAAGAACATGAACAAATCTGCCAGGCAATCCGAAGCAATGGACAGATAATGGGAGCGATTATTATACAGGCAAAAGATAGAAAACAACGACTGGGGGAATCGGAGAAGAAGATCGCCCTTGTGGCGGCGGAATTTTTGGGAAAACAGGTGAGTGTGTAATAAATTCCAGTTTGCCGCAGGCAAAAAGACGCGCCCAAAGAGAGAAGATACCGTAAATTGAGGCGTGCAGGTTGCTGGAATGATTTTTCAAACACACTCTAAATCCCTCCAATGGATTTTCCGACCTGCCAGCAAGCAGAACCCAGAAAGATAAATAAAGCATATTTGTGGCCTCGGAGCAAAGGCTGGATGCGAGCGCTTTTACGCGAACATTCAGCCTGCAGCGACTAAAGTCACAAATATGCTTTATTTATCTTTCTGGGTTCGTCTGTTTTGTCTGTTCCGCCTATCTCCCTACAAATACCGGAAAAGCTCCTTAGCTTCATCCTTCTTTGCAGTATCCTTCACATCAAGTATCTCCGCCTTGACAGTCTTATTTCCAAACTGGATTTCAAGAACATCGCCATTCTTCACATTAAGACTTGCTTTAGCGGTCTTACCGTTCACAAGAACACGACCGGCATCGCAGGCTTCATTCGCTACGGTACGGCGTTTGATTAAGCGGGAAACTTTTAAAAATTTATCTAGTCTCATAATGTCCTCCCGGACGCTGACTTTTAAACACGATCTAATTAATAAAATTAGTTATTTACTTTCTCTTTTAAAGACTTCATAGCTTTGAACTTAGGAGCTTTAGAAGCTGGGATGTGGATAGTCTCTTTTGTTCTTGGGTTGATTCCGTCACGAGCTGCTCTTTCAGTTACTTCGAAAGTACCGAATCCAGCTAACTGAATCTTCTCGCCTTTGCTGAGTTCATCACCAACAACATCAATGAAAGCTTTTAAAGCCTGGTCAGCATCTTTTTTTGTTAATTCTGTTCTTTCTGCAATTGCTGCTACTAATTCTGTTTTATTCATGATAAATTCCTCCTGATATTCTTGTCATTGTCTCATTGAAATATCGCGCAAAAGCGCATTTACTTCAATAGTTATAACGGTTTTGGAAGTGTTTGTCAAGGTGTTTCCTGCAATTTTTACAGGGTTATATATTTTATTAGCAATACATATAATGAAAGGAATAAAAATGAGGGTAAAACTTATGGAAGAGAGGATTTTAAAGAGTCATAAGATTTCACTTTTTAATCGAAGCAGCGGGATTATAAGCGGTGTAAAAGAGGTAATTTCCTTTGACCCAAATGAGATTATTTTAGATACGGAACAGGGAATGCTTATGATTCAGGGAGAAGAACTGCATGTAACAAAACTTACAGTAGAAAAAGGGGAGGTGGAGATAGAAGGACTGGTATACAGCATGGTGTATTCGGATGACGGATATATGAAAGGGGAAAAAGGAGGTCTGCTCAGGAGGTTGTTCCACTAAATGGAAAATAAAAAAATAGCGGATATTATTATAAAGCAGATTCATCTTTTTTTCATTAGCGGTCTATATGGAATTTTGCTCGGATTATGGTATGAATTTTTCCGAACGCTTCGAAAAAATTTTGTACATAAAAACAAAATGGTGCATTTGGAAGATGTGATTTTTTGTTTTACAGCAGCTATAGGATTATTTATACTGTTTCAGGTGTATAATCAGGGAATGGTACGATTTTATTGTCTGGTTGGATTAGAATGTGGGGCTGTTTTTTATTTTTTGGTTTTGAGTGAAGTGATTGGAAAGCTGTTTTCTGTATTTATTAAAATTATTAGCAAAATAGTGAAAATTACAGGGGGAATCATACTTTTTCCAGGAAAAGTAATTGTGAAAAATACAGGCAAAATGTTGAAAAATATGAGGAGAACCGTTAAAATAATAAGAAGAAATAAATGAGGCAGGATTTGGCAGGTGCAGAATGAAGAAGAGAAAGAAAAAGAAGAAAAACAGTAAACAGTTTAACAGACAGTTCAAGAAGACGTTTTTTACGAAAAAGTCTGCGATTATTATTGTTTGTACAGTTATTATTTTAAGTGCTTTCTGGGGAGCATACCAGAAAGTTGAGAGAAAAGCTGCGAAGTATCAGAAGACAATTGATGAATTAAAGACAGAAGTGAAGAATTTAAATCAGACGAATAAAACACTTGAAAAAGAAAAGAATAATATTGATACGGACGAGTCTAAAGAGCGAATTGCGAGAGAGCGTCTCGGAATGATCAAAGAGGGAGAAATTTCTTTGCAGGAAGCCCAGGAAGGAGAATCAGCGAGTACAACGGCGGCAGACAGCGCAGAAACCACAATGGCAAGCGAAGATCAAAGCGGTCAGACAACGGAAAGCGCAGATCAGACAACACAATCTCAGACAGAGAATAAAGCAACAATACAAAAAACAGATTAAAAATTTTGAAAAACCCTTGACATATCATAAAATACATGGTATGATATTGCCTGTTGAGTGCGGCGGGATAGCTCAGTTGGCTAGAGCACGCGGTTCATACCCGCGGTGTCGCTGGTTCAAATCCAGTTCCCGCTACTTTGAAAAAGGCTTGTATAAGCCTTTTTTTGTTTTCTGGAAAGAGACGAACACAAAGGAAGTTTATAATAGTAGAGGTGAATGTAGTCGCTGCTAGAAGGGTATCGGGTGAAAGTTCCTCCGTAAAATAATTGATTTTGACTCAGTTGTAAAAAACACAAAGTCGCAAAATCAATTATTTTACGGAGGAACTTTCATTAATAGTATCTTTGAGCAGCTCCTAGAGTGTGTTTCAAACACGCTCTAAGTTGCCATTGCTATTATAAGCTTCTTTTGTGTTCTGTTTTTCGTAAGAAATAAAAAGGTTATTCAATCCTTTGAGAGGATTTGAGGATTTGGGCAGCGGTTTTTGTTTACTTCCAGTTGTTTGCTGACAGTTCAACAAATCCATTGGAAGATTCAGGGAAGAAAGTTGTAAATGTAAAATATCTTGAACAAGGTGATTGGTGACATTGGTAAGCAAAGATGTCCGCAAATTTCTCAAGAAATAAATTCTGAATTTTCCCTCTCCAGCCAAAGACAGCTCTCAGGGAATATAATAGTCCATATTTGTGGCCTGGGAGCAAGTGTTGGATACGAGCGACAGAGCGAGTATTCAACACGCCGCGACGAAAGTCACAAATATGGACTATTATATTCCCTGAGAGCGTCTCCTTTGCCAGCGACAAACCAGAAGCCTCAGCTTTTCGTCGGCGTTGCCACCAATCGACATATCTGTTTCGAAGAATCAACTATAATGATTCTGAAATCGTATTGTGGAGGGAAGGTATTATGCATAACAGAAGTTATAACGAGCAGGATGCCATACAGCGCCTGCTTCTTTTTGAAGAGGGACTTTCCAGATTGATTGAACTGATGAAAATAGAGAAAAAAGATGTGCTGGGTAATGACATGGATTTTTTGTGTCAGTCAATCATGCAGGATGTATGCCGCAAATGTCCTAAATATAGAGAATGTTATGGAAGCAGACAAAAAGAAACGATTGGAGAAATTGCTTCGATATTGGAGCAGGCTTACCAGTGTTCTGGAGTAGACGGGCGGATGGCATCCTCAGAATTTCGCAGGAATTGTGTTTTTTTTCAGCCATTTATGGAAGAAATATCATGGTTATATCGTCTCATTTATCAAAACATATACTGGGAACAAAGGTATGATGAGATAAAACAGGTTATGTGCCGGCAGTTAGATGAACAGCGCCTTTTTCTTCGGGAGTGCCGGGTAAATATGCAAAAAGGTGAAGAAATCTGTGGACGAAAAAAGATGGCATTAAAAACGCTTTTTTTCAGAAAAGGAATTCATTTTATAAAGGGAAAAGAATATAAAGATGGAAGTGGATTGCTTCAGGTGACGGTACAGGTGCAGCCTCTTTTGGGGACAAAGAAAGCAGAACTGGTAAGAAAATGCCTGAATACATATTACAAGAGGAATTTTTACAGGAACATGGAAACAACATGGCTTAGGCCGGGAGAGAACAGGATTTCTTTTATAGAGGAGAATGGTTTTCATGTCGTTTTTGGACAAAGATGTTGTAATAAAAAAGGAGAAGATGTTTGTGGAGATACATTTTCATTTACTAATTTTGGAAGAAAAAGAGCGGTCATGCTTTTGTCAGATGGAATGGGTACTGGAAAAAAAGCGAATGAGGATAGCCGGCGATTGATTGAGACATTGGAAGATTTGCTTGAAGCAGGAATCTCAGAAGAGTTTGCACTGGAAATGATACAGGATGCTCTTTTATTTCAGGATAAGGGAGCATTTTCTACGATAGATGCGGCGGTTATTTCATTAAAAACAGGGATATTAAAATTGTTAAAGGCAGGGGGAATGGCTACATTTATCCGGCATAAAAATTCAGTAGAGAGGATTATGCCAGCTGCGCTTCCTCCAGGATGCCGAATTGGACAGCAGTTTGACTTGAAATATAAAAAGCTATATGATGGAGATATGGTAATCATGGTATCAGATGGAATGCTGGAATTTGAAAATATGCCAGAGATTTCATTTCGTATGGAAAGCCTGATTGGAAAGATAAAGACAAATAATGCACAGGTTTTTGCAAATGAATTAATAGAAGCAGTTCCGGTGTTAGAGGACGGTTATGACGATGACCGAACGGTGCTGGTAGCTGCTATCTGGGAGAAAGGAACACAAAAATGTGGGATAAACATTGGGAGAGAGTAGATTCTTTCTTGAAAAAATGGAAAATGGTACAGGAGGGAGACTCCATTTTACTTGGGATTTCCGGAGGAGCGGATTCTGTTTGTCTTGCGAGATATTTTCTTGCAAGGAGGGAGGCTCTTTCTTTAAAATTGTACGCAGTACATATTAATCACATGCTTCGTGGTGAGGAGGCAAAGCGGGATGAAGAGTTCGTGCAGGATTTCTGCCACAAGTGGAACCTCTCGCTAAATGTGGAGTACCGTAATATAAAAGAGGAGAGCCGGCAGAAAAAATGTTCTGAGGAAGAGGCGGGCAGAATCGCCCGCTATGAGTGTTTCGAAAAATATGCGAAAGAGTATCATTGTGGAAAGATTGCGGTGGCGCATCATCAAAATGATGCGGCGGAAACGATTTTATTTCGGATGCTGCGAGGGACTGGACCGCAGGGAATGGCGGGCATTTTGCCGGTCAATGGAAAGATTATCCGTCCATTTCTCTGTTTAAGCAGGGAAGAAATCATGGATATTCTTCAAAATATCGGGCAGAATTATGTCGATGACAGCACGAATACGAATGAAGAATACAGCCGCAATTATATCCGTCACCGCATTTTGCCGGAGATGGAACATGTCAATCAAAAGGCAGCGGCACATATCAGCGAGCTTGGAATGCAGATGCAGGAGCTTTTAGCATATGTTACCCCGCAAATGGAAAAATTATATAATGAAAATGTAATAGCAAATGAACAGGGAGAGCTGTTTTTGGAAGAGAAAACATTTTCTGTGATGAGTCTTTTTGAACAAAAGGAAATGATGAGACGGATGCTTTTTGAAATATCGGGACACCGAAAAGACATTTCCCTCGTTCATGTGGAACAGATGCTTGCACTGATGGCAAATAAGGAAGGTAAGCAGCAGAATTGTCCGTATGGGGTGCTTGCAAAGCGAGTGCGGGATGGACTTTTATTAATGAAGTTGTCGACTGATGTAACATTTTCAGATAAAAATAAACAAAAAGATGGGCAACAAAAGAGTGATGAACAGAATTTAGAGAATTTAAATAAAAAAAATAAAAAATGTGGTAATCATTCAGAAGATAAAATGCAGCCAGTATATTTGCAGCTGACTGCCGAATCAGAAGAATCAAAGGCAGAAGAAACGATAGTATTGTCAAATGAGACATTATTGCAAAAATTTACAATCCATTTTTCCATTTTACCGTGGAATGGCGGGAAAGTTGCAAAAAGGGATTGTGTGAAATACTTTGATTATGATAAAATGAAATGTAAACCCTGTTTAAGAACCAGAGATACCGGCGATTATTTTATTATGGATAAAGAAGGACGGCGTAAATCACTGGGACGCTATTTTATTGATACGAAAATTCCTGCTTCGGACAGAGACGGGCAGCTTCTGCTGGCAGATGGTTCCCATATTATGTGGATAATCGGAGGACGCATCAGCGAGTTTTACAAGGTAAGCAGCGAGACAAAGCGGGTGCTTAGAGTATCGGTGCAGGAGAAAGAAGAGAATTAGAGAATTTTTTAATGGAGGACACGGAAATGGCAGATAAGATTAATGTTTTGATTCCAGAAGAAACTGTAGACGCAAAGATTAAAGAAATCGGTGAACAGATCAGCAAAGATTATGCAGGAAAAGAAGTTCACCTCATTTGTATTTTAAAGGGCGGTGTATTTTTTGCCTGCGAATTAGCAAAGAGAATTACAGTTCCGGTTTCTCTGGACTTTATGCAGGTATCCAGCTATGGAGATGCGACAGAGAGTTCGGGAATCGTTCGTATTAAGAAGGATTTAGATGATACAATGGAGAACAAGGAAGTAATTATCGTGGAGGATATCATCGACTCCGGAAGAACACTTCACTACCTTATCCCTGTATTAAAACAGAGAAATCCAAAGAGTATCCGTCTGTGTGCCCTTTTAAATAAACCAGACCGCCGAGAGGTAGAAGTTCAGATTGATTATCTTGGATTTGATATTCCAGATGAGTTCGTTATTGGATACGGACTTGACTATGCACAAAAATATAGAAATCTTCCATTTATCGGAGTTGTAGAACCAGAGGCAGCAGAAGATGCTGAGGAGGGAGCAGAGCAGGCTTCCGGGGAAGAGAAAGGAGACAATGTTGAATAGAAATATGAGAAATACTGCCATTTTACTGGTAGTGTTCCTGGCGGTATATATGTTTGGCAATTATTTTGCTGAGAAGAATCTGATGTCGGGGAGCGGCAGCAGTTCGTATTCTTACGAAAGACTGGAGTCCGATATTGCAAAGAATAAAGTAAAGTCAATAGAGGTAGTGCAGAACGCACAGGTTCCTACAGGTTCTGCCATTGTAAAACTGAATGATGGAGAGAAGAAAGTAGCACATGTAACTGACGTGAATAAGGTCATTGATCTGGCACAGCAGTATAAAGTATCCTGTCAGGTAGACGATGTGAAGTCATCCGATGCAGGCTGGCTTTCCATGATTTTGCCGTGGATCGTCATTGGTGTGATCATGATGTTCATGTTTGGTATGATAAGCCGTGCTTCCGGCGGTGGCGGCGGCGGAAATAAGATGATGAATTTCGGAAAGAGCCGCGCAAAAATGCAGGACCCGGAATCTCAGAATATCCGTTTTGACCAGGTTGCAGGATTACAGGAAGAAAAAGAAGAATTAAAAGAAATCGTAGACTTTTTAAAGAGTCCGCAGAAATACATTGAAGTAGGTGCGAGAATTCCGAAAGGTGTTATTTTAGTAGGTCCTCCAGGAACAGGTAAGACTCTTCTTGCCAAGGCCGTTTCCGGCGAAGCAGGCGTGCCATTCTTCAGTATTTCCGGTTCCGACTTTGTGGAAATGTTTGTCGGTGTCGGAGCTTCCCGTGTAAGAGATTTATTTGAAGATGCAAAGAGAAATGCACCATGTATCGTTTTCATTGATGAGATTGATGCGGTGGCAAGACGAAGAGGTACCGGACTTGGCGGCGGCCATGATGAAAGAGAACAGACATTGAACCAGCTCCTCGTAGAAATGGACGGTTTCGGAGTGAATGAAGGAATCATCGTGATGGCAGCAACAAACCGAGTAGATATTCTTGACCCTGCTATTTTAAGACCAGGCCGTTTTGACCGTAAAGTAGCAGTTGGCAGACCAGACGTAAAGGGAAGAGAAGAAATCCTTAAAGTCCATGTAAAAGGCAAACCACTTGCAGAAGACGTAGATTTACACCAGATTGCCCGCACAACACCAGGATTCTCTGGAGCAGATCTTGAGAACCTTATGAATGAAGCGGCAATCCATGCAGCAAGAAATAATGCACGATTCATCCGCATGGAGGATATCAGAAAGTCTTTCATTAAGGTTGGAATCGGAACTGAGAAAAAGAGCCGTCTTGTGCCAGAATTAGAGCGTAAGATTACAGCCTACCATGAAGCAGGCCATGCAATCTTATTCCATTTACTGCCAGATGTAGGCCCTGTATACACCGTATCCATCATTCCTACTGGTATGGGGGCAGCAGGATACACAATGCCTGTACCAGAGAATGATAACGTATTTGAGACAAAAGGCCGCATGATTCAGGAAATCAAAGTCGGCATGGGCGGACGTATCGCCGAAGAATTAATCTTTGACGATGTAACCACAGGAGCGTCTCAGGACATCAAACAGGTAACAGATACCGCAAGAAGTATGATTACGAAGTTCGGTATGTCCGACAGACTCGGATTTATCAACTACGAAGAGAACACAGACGAAGTATTCCTCGGACGTGACCTCGGTCACTCCAGAAGCTTCAGCGAGGAAGTCGCAAGCATCATTGACAAAGAAGTAAAGAAACTTGTTGACGATTGCTACACAGACGCGAAGAGAATCCTCACAGAAAATATGGATGTACTTCATTCCTGTGCGAACTTACTTCTTGAAAAAGAGCGTATTAGCCGAGAAGAATTTGAAGCATTGTTTAAAAATGATAAAGCAGCCGAGGAGAATTTATAGTCTTTCAGTCAGAATGACAAAAGTCGTCAGAATTCGAACGAATCTGCACAAAAATTTTTTTCAATTCATTAAAACTTTATGCACACTTTCGGGTGACCCAATGCTATTATAATACTCGTAACCCCCCCCAATACATTATATAGTTTTGCTACACCCAATAAGTAACAAAAAATACCTTCTCCAAAAAGATGACCGTTCGCTGGTCATCTTTTTTTGTGTTTTTCTCAAATTATTTCATAGATTCTTTCAAAATAAAATTTACAGCATTTCTGGTTGCTGTTTCTTTTCTTCATAAAAAGTATTTTTACAAGTACAAAATTGGTGTTTTTCGTTGAATACTGTAGGAAGTTGTTATATATGAACAAAAGATTGAGTTTAATATTGGCAAATAGGGGTATTTCATTGCGAAAAATGCATAAAAAATATTTTGAAATTTCTTCATGTTTATGCACACTTTCGTGGTAGGAAATGCTATTATAATACTCGTAACCCCCCCCAATACATTATAAGTTTTGTTGCATTTAGTGTAACAAGAATACCTTCTCCAAAGAGAGCAGCGATCGTGGCTGCTCTCATTTTTGCATTTATGAAGAATTAATTATTCATTTACTGTATTATGATGACATATGACAGAATACCGGAAAGAGACTTCGGTACCGTATTAGTTATTTGTATTTTTCCATTTGGTAAAACCAATCTTTTTCATGCTGTATCCATATTTTTTAAGTAAAATATTATAATTGGCAAAAGCATCATTTATTCGGTAGATTCCTTTGATGATATCGTCTGGCCTCGGTTTGCCTTTATAAGGAACAGAAGTTTCTACATCATCATAAGCCTCATCTGAATCAGCCCCATTATAACATTCTGTCAGGAAAAGCCCCTGTGACTTTCCGTCATATAAGGTAGAAATCGTACCATTTACAGAATGAGTATATACAGGATCGACATACAGGTTTCTGTAAGAACTGGAAATCGTACCTTTTTTCTTTTTCAGGAGATTCATGGTTAATTCTGTATGATAACTATCCCATGGAGAATCTAGAACGTAATCATAGCTAAAAAGGAGCTTTCCTTTTTCCGGGTAGGCAGTAATACGGACTTCAATAGAATCATCTGTGCCTTTAGGACGGAACTTTGTAGAAATTGTTCTTAGATTTTTTTCTTCTCCTTTACCTTTTTTACCTTTTTTCCGTATAAGATCATATAATTTTTTCGCGTTGATTCGTTCAACGGTATCTACCGTTACTTTACATTTTAGCTTTTTGCCTCTTACCTTTGCAGTAATGGTGCATTTGCCAGGGCTTAAAGCTTTTACAACTCCCTTTTTATTCACTTTTGCAATCTTTTTATTACTGCTTTTCCATGTTACTTTCCTTTTAGTTCCAATTACTCGTAGTTTTACAGTTTTTCCTTGAATCAGTGTAACAGCAGTTTTATTCAGTCTCATTCTTGGAGCTGCATTAACAGCTTTTCCCGGAAAAAGAAGGGAAAACAGTAGGCAAAGAGTAATGGCAATGCTGAGCATGGAAATAACAGACCTCTTTGTGGATTTTTTAAAATATTTATTCATAAAGTGACCTCCATTCTTAATAAATGTATTTGCTCATAGAGTTTCCGGGTCAAAAAAAGCGTCTTTTTGTACATGACAAAAAGACGCTTAAAAAATCAGCTTTATCACACCACGAAAACCGGACAAGAGCCTTCGCCCGATTCTTAAAAATAGAATAGATATTGTATTGAGAATTGTCAAATAAATCATATCCGGCCCTCCTCTTAATCGCATATCAATATATATGTTCATCTTAATTGTAACATAGAAAAGAGGCGGTGGTCAAACACTATCAGAAACTTCTTTACACTTTTTTTACAGGTGTCTTGTTAGATGTAAATGTTGGTGTTATAATGGGCAGAAATTTGGCAAAAATCAGGGGGTGGTCAATGATATTGCTTTATAATGACACAGTAAATGTAGTTCCGTATCCAGGTTTACTTTTTACGGCAATACTTCCGCCATGAATATCTACAATAAAACGAACCATAGAAAGTCCAAGTCCAAAGCCTTCCCCGGTACTCCTGCTTTTATCAACTCGATAAAAACGATTCCATATTTTGTCAAGATGTTCTTTTTCGATACCGATTCCATTATCTTTGATGATGATATCAGTGTTTTCCTGGTTCTTTATAAGATTAACCCAGACACATCCGCCGTTTATACCATAATTGATCGCATTTTCTATAAGATTATAAATCATACGCATTAGGAGCATCGTGTCTCCCTGAATAATATATGATTCATTTTGGGGGATATATTCAAATAAAAGAGAAATATTTTTATAAGCTGCCTTTTGCTGAAGTTCTTCTATGACAGATTCTATTAAAAGAGTAAGGTCTACTTCTTCTTTTTGAGGCTTAAAACTATGCTTATCTGTGCGGGATATAGTAAGAAGCTGAGAAATCAGCTGGCCAATATAGGTTGTTTTTTTATAAATAATCTCAATTTCTTCCCGAACACTATCGGTGAGCTTTAGTTCATCAAGGCAATATTCACAGTGGCTTTGTATTACTGAAATTGGTGTTCTTAGTTCATGAGCTGCATCGGATGTGAATTGTTTCTCTTTTTCAAAAGACTTTTCCAGTTTAGCAATCATAGAATTAAATGCATCAGCCAAGTAAGAAAATTCGTCATGAGTGTTTGATGTTTCAATACGTTTTGAAAGATTGACGGAAAAAGATATCTCTTTTGCCATATCACTGATCGTGTAAATTGGTTGTAACGCTTTTTTTAATATATGGTAGCCGACAAAGGCGGAGATGAAAACAGTAATAGGGAAAAGAACAGCAAAAATCCATAGCATATTATAAAGAATTCTTGACCAATGTCCATAAGAAGCGATGCTTCGAACCCATATGGAATCTTCCGGAGATTCTTCATAACAATAGTCATAGACTAACCAGATATTTTTATCAGATTTTATCTGTCGTACCTTATTGTTGATAAATGGAACTTTATCAGGAAAATGTTCTGGCAAAACACCATTTATAAAAGAACTGTTTTTGTCATATAAACTGATAGAAACATTATCGTCATAGAATTTTGTCCAGTCTGCATTATACAAAATATCATTCCTGCTGGACTTATCATATAAATTTTCCAGTATATCAGCGGATTCATCTTTTAGCTCTTCCTGAAGATCATGGACACTGTAGCTTTTAGAAAGAAAATAAATATAAAAAAATACGAGAGCCAGAATGAGAGAAAACACAAGAGTATACCAAAAGGTGATTCGAAATTTTATTGATAGTTTTGAACTTTTCATATTTACTCTCCTAAACAATATCCTTTACCATATACAGTGTGGATTAATTTTTTTTCATAATCGGAGTCAATTTTTTTTCGGAGATAACGGATATAGACATCGATAATATTAGAACCTCCCTCAAAAGTACTGTCCCAGCCTCGCTGTTCAAGCTGATCACGTGAAAGAACATGTCCAGGATTACGCATCATATATTGCAGTAATTTATATTCTTTTGTAGTAAGGGAAATTTCCTTACCATTACGGCTGACTTTTTTCTTTTTCGTATCCATTACAAGGTCTTCATAAATAAGAATGTCGCTTGGGTCTGCTGCTATATTTCTTCGAAGCAAAACCCGAAGCCTGGCCTGTAGTTCTTCAAAAGCAAACGGTTTGATTAAATAATCGTCTGCACCGGAATCTAATCCGTTTACTCGTTCTTCAATAGAACTTTTTGCAGTCAGCAAAAGAACAGGTGTAGTCTTCTTTTGGTTTCGCAGCCATTTTAAAAGAGTGATTCCATCTATTTTAGGGAGCATAATATCAAGTAAAATAATATCATAAGTATAGGTATTCAGATAATCTTTAGCAATTTCGCCATCCATACAAATATCAATAGTATAGTCTTTTTGCAACCGTTTTTTTAAAATATTACACAAATCTTTTTCATCTTCAACAATCAGCATCCTCATAGATTTATACTCCTTTCTTAACTTGATCATCTGTCATTTTTAAATATGCTTTTTAATGATTTTCTCATTTTTTGTGAGTATAATCAAGATATAAAATAAAGGAAGTTATTCAATAAAATCTTAAAAGATTGCAAAAATTATGCAAAATGAAAGGAGAAAACTATGAGAAAAAGAAGGTATTTATTCCCTGGGATGGCAGTTGTATTATTATTTACTATTTTGTTTGCGGCAGGTTATACCACCCCTGCAATTGGAAATGTTAATACTGTGCAGGCAGCTACAAAGAAAAAAGACATTTCGAGAGAGGGAAAAAAGAAACGTAGTATTATTAAAGGAAAGATATTTGAACTAGAAGTAGATAAGCCAGAGTCTGTTAAAGATAAAAACCTGACTTGGAGTATTAAAGATTCTTCTATTGTAACATTTGCCGGGAAAGAAAGACATGATGATGATATTAAATTTAAGGCACTGAAAGCAGGCACAACAAAAATTACTTGTCGAAATACAAAAACCGATAAAAAAATTAATTTTAAGATTACAGTGAAAAATGTTAAAAAAACAATAAAAGCATCTTACCAAAATAAAACGATTTGTGCAAAAGGCTCTCTGAAACGTAGTATAAGAGTAAATGGTGAATTAGAACTTGAAGTTAAGAAAACAAAAGGAAAAGGAGTAAAAGACCGTCAGTTAAAATGGACAGTAGAAGATTCTTCTGTTCTTGCATTCGAAGATATGGATGATGGAATATATGATGATGAAATGGAATTTGTTGGGATAAAACCTGGAAAGACAACGGTTACATGTACAAATACAGCAAATAAAGAAAAAGTAACATTTACGATTACTGTAAAATAACACTCATGTTGGAAAAATAAATATGGTATGTAGCAACAATGGCAGGGAATTTCTATATGATATAGAATCCCTGCCATTGTTGTAATCTTCTTTACACTTTTTTAACAGGTGTCTTGTCAGATGTAAACTTTGGTGTTATAATGGACAGAAATTTGGCAAAAATCAGAAGGGGGTCTTTAAAGGCCATACCTTACAGGAGGGTATTTCATGACAATTGTAGAAGAAATAAAGAAGTTAAAAGAAGAAAAAGATGCAGTGATTCTTGCACATTATTATGTGCGTCCTGAGGTGCAGGAGATCGCTGATTACATAGGAGATTCATTTTATTTGAGCAAGGTTGCTACAAAGTTAAAAGAGCAGACAATCGTTTTTTGTGGTGTTTCTTTTATGGGCGAGAGTGCAAAGATTTTAAATCCGAAGAAGACCGTTTTAATGCCGGATATGAATGCGGACTGTCCGATGGCGCATATGGCAGAAATCGAGACGATCAAGAAGGTTCGTTCGGAATACGATGATCTTGCAGTAGTATGTTACATCAATTCTACTGCAGCGCTCAAGGAGTATTCTGATGTTTGTGTTACTTCCGCAAATGCAGTTAAGATTGTAAAGGAGCTGCCGCAGAAGAATATTTTCTTTATCCCTGACCGTAATCTGGCTCATTATGTTGCCAGTCAGGTGCCGGAGAAGAATTTTGTTTATAATAATGGATTTTGCCCGACACATGAGCGTATTGAGGCGGAAGATGTTGCGAATGTAAAGGCACAGCATCCAGATGCACAGATTGTTGCCCATGGAGAATGTCAGGAGTCTATTCTTTTAATGGCAGATTATGTTGGAAGTACTTCTGGTATTATTAATTATGTTACAGAGAGTGACTGTCAGGAATTTATCGTATGTACAGAAGAAGGTGTTGGTTATAAGTTAAAGACACAGAATCCAGATAAGACATTTTATTATCCAGACAGGCTTCCAGTCTGCCCGAATATGAAGAAAAATACTTTGGAGAAGATTCTCCACGTATTGAAGACAGGAGAGAATGAAGTGCATGTCAGTGATGCTTTAAGAGAGAATTCTAAAAAGCCTCTCGAAAAGATGCTTGAGCTGGCTGCAAAGTAGTAAGCAGGAGGTAAACAGCAATGGATTTTAGGACAGATGTAGTAATAGTCGGTACAGGTGTAGCCGGTACATTTTCTGCGTTAAATCTTCCAAAAGATAAAAATATTATTATGATTACCAAATCAGATTTAGAGAGCAGTGATTCTTTTCTTGCACAGGGTGGTATCTGTGTTTTGACAGATGAGAATGATTATGACAACTATTTTGAAGACACGATGAAGGCAGGGCATTACGAGAACCGTAAAGAATCAGTTGACATTATGATTCGCAGTTCTCAGGAGATTATTCATGACCTGATCGGCTATGGTGTTGATTTTGCTCATGACGGTGATAAACTTCTTTATACAAGAGAAGGGGCACATTCCAGACCAAGAATTCTTTTTCACGAGGATATCACAGGACAGGAGATTACGAGCAAACTTCTTGCACAGGTGAAAAAGCTTCCGAATGTAACGATTTATGAATATACGACCATGACAGATATTATTGTACAGGACGGACATTGTGCAGGTATTATCGCTAAAACAAAGGATGGCGGGATCATGCACATCCGTGCCGAGGATACGATTTTTGCAAGCGGTGGTATCGGTGGATGTTATAAGCACTCTACAAACTTCCCTCATCTGACAGGAGATGCGTTAGATATTTCTAAGAAGCATGGAATTCGTTTAGAGCATCTTGACTATGTTCAGATTCATCCTACCACTCTTTATTCTAAAGAACCGGGAAGAAGATTTTTAATTTCTGAATCAGTACGTGGAGAAGGTGCGGTTCTCTATAATAAGAACGGAGAACGTTTTGTAAATGAGCTTCTTCCACGTGATGTTGTTACGAAAGCGATCAAGGCACAGATGGAAAAAGACGGAACCAGTCATGTCTGGCTTTCTATGGAACATATTGATAAAGAGACGATTCTCAATCATTTCCCTAATATTTATCAGAGATGTCTGGAAGAGGGATATGATGTATTAAAAGAATGGATACCAGTTGTCCCTGCACAGCATTATTTTATGGGTGGTATCTGGGTAGACAGTGACAGCAAGACTTCTATGGATCATCTTTATGCTGTTGGTGAGACAAGTTGTAATGGTGTACATGGAGCGAATCGTTTGGCAAGTAACTCTCTTCTTGAAAGTCTTGTCTTTGCAAAAAGAGCCGCACGTAAGATATGTGGTTTAGAACAGACTGTTAAACCTGTAGACTTCAGTGAATCTGCAGCCGTATAAATTTATGTATTATTTATATAGAAAGGAAACTACCTATGAATACAATTTCCATGAAACTTCAGGCAGACGAACTGATTCGTCTCGCTCTGCAGGAAGACATTTCCAGTGAGGATGTTACAACCAACTCTGTTATGAAAGAAGCTGTAGAAGGTGAAGTACAGCTTATCTGTAAGCAGGATGGTATTGTTGCCGGGCTGGATGTATTTAAAAGAGTATTTGAATTATTAGATGAGAACACAAAGACAGAATTTCTCTGTAAAGATGGGGATGCCGTAAAAAAGGGACAGCTCATGGGAACAGTTACCGGAGATATTCGTGTGCTTTTGTCCGGTGAACGTGTTGCACTAAACTATCTTCAGCGTATGAGTGGAATCGCCACTTACACACATACGGTTTCTGCTCTTTTAAAAGGAACAAAGACAAAGCTTTTAGATACAAGAAAGACAACACCTAACATGCGTATTTTTGAAAAATATGCAGTTCGTGCCGGCGGCGGATTCAATCACCGCTATAATCTTTCCGATGGAGTCCTTTTAAAGGATAACCATATCGGTGCAGCAGGCAGCGTAGCAAAGGCTGTACAGATGGCAAAGGAATATGCTCCATTTGTACGTAAGATTGAAGTAGAAGTTGAAAATCTTGACATGGTAAAAGAAGCAGTAGAAGCTGGTGCAGATATTATCATGCTTGACAACATGTCTGTTGAGGAAATGAAAGAAGCGATTCGTATTATTGACGGACGTGCTCAAACAGAATGTTCTGGTAATGTAACAAAAGAAAATATTGACCATCTGACTTCTCTTGGAGTAGATTATATATCAAGTGGTGCGCTAACTCATTCCGCACCTGTTCTTGATATTTCACTGAAGAATCTTCACGCTCTGTAATTAATGAAAGGGAAAATGATACACAATGACTGGTTCGAAACGAAGAGAAGAATTAATTAATACAATAAAAAGTAGCACTTCACCAATTTCCGGTAAGACTCTGGCACAGCTTTATGATGTCAGCCGTCAGGTAATCGTGCAGGATATCGCTCTGCTTCGTACCGCAGGTTATGACATTATCTCTACTAATCGTGGATACATTTTGAATGCTCCGCATACAATTACAAGAGTATTTAAAGTTAGTCACACAGATGCTCAGACAGAAGATGAACTTTACTCGATTGTGGATTTGGGCGGCACTGTTGTAAACGTAATGGTCAATCACCGGGTATACGGTCATATGGAAGCCCCACTTGGCATTTCTTCCCGATTAAAAGTAAAGGCATTTATCGATGATATTAAGAACGGCAAGTCAAGCCCTCTTAAAAACATCACATCTAACTACCATTACCATACAGTAGAAGCAGATTCCGAAAAAACACTCGATCTGATTGAAAAAACACTTGAAGAAAAAGGATACTTAATTACAGAAGTATAAGTATTTTGTATGATTACAAAAGTGTACTTGTCTGTATTTCATTTTGTAAAGACTCAAAATAATGCTTCATGATTAAAGAAACGGACAACGCATATCATTCCGGCGTTGTCCGTTTTTTAATATATGATAACTTCTATGGATTTCACAGCCGATTCTATATATTCCTGCTTTTACTTTTCATTGGTATCTATTATAATGTAATGATACCAGGGTCAAAAAGTCAGAAAGCCGATGCAAGCTTGCTTGGGAGAGGTTTTTTGACCTCTTGACCCGCCAAAAATATGAGTAAGTAGCCATTTTTCAAAGAAAAATGAGCGGATTATGAATGTTTTTGAAGATTGCGAGAGTGCAGGGCACGTAGCAATCTGGTATCAAAGGGGCATTATACAATTACAGTAATACCAGATATACAGGCAGGTGAAATAATGAATGAAAAAACTGTCGGAATGCTTTCTAAATTTACCGGCGTATCCGTCCATACTATTAAATATTACGAAAAACTGGGGTTGATTTCCTCAAGCAGAAGAGAACAATCCAATTATCGTTCCTACGATGTAAAAAGCTGTACGGATATTTATGAATGTATGAAATATCGAAATATGGGATTTTCCTTAAAAGACATCCAGCTCCTTCTTAAAAAAGGGGATAATGCTTTGCTTTCTTCCCTTCTTGAAAAAAGAAGTCAGGAACTCACCACAGAGGTAACGGAATTACTAAATACTCGTGAACTTATAGAAAATTATCGAAAAGAACTGGCCGATTTAGACCGCAGATTTGGTAAATGGTACATTGAGGATTGCCCTGACTTTTATTTTCGCCGTCAGACAAAAGGACTGAACTACATGGATGAGGCTTCCTGTGAATCCGATGGAATCAATCTCGCAGAATATGCTCCCAAAAGCAGCTCTTTACTGGAACTTTCTCCTGAATACTTCAAAGGAGATCTTTCTGCATTTTCATGGGGACATGGAATCTCTATAGATACGGATAATGATTTCATGAAAAATAAAAAAGGATTTGAAAAGATTTCCGGAGGCAGAATGTTTACTGCTTACATGAGTCTTAGAGGGCATTACGCTTCCGAGGGAGACTTGATTAACGAGTTCCTTCGTTATTATAATGAATATAAATCTGGTATTCCTAAAGCTCCTGTGTATGGTTTCCGCCTGCGGATCACTCTTGATGAAACCGGGGAAAGAAAAGACTATTTTCGCATGCAGCTTCCATTATAATAGGTTTTTTACTATTTAATTCATTAGATACACTACAGACGAAGCCATTGCCCCCCAATAAGGCATATTTGTGATTTTAGTCGCGGCGCGTTGAATGTTCGCTCCACGCGCTCACATCCAACACTTGCTCCGAGACCACAAAGGGGGCAATGGCTTCTGTGCTGTGGCTGGAGAAGATGAATTAAACAGGGGGAGGGGATTTGGGGACAGAAGCTGATGTATTCTGCTTACTCGAGAATGACTGGGAATAGGGGGATGATTTGACTTGACTATATTATATTGGAGCAAGAAGTAAGCTTCAATTTCCCTTTTCAACCTTTATAACTTCAATTTAAAGTCCAAAACCTGTGAGCTACTCACAGGTTTTTTGCCATCTTCTAAATTATTTCCAAACTATTTCTAAACCATTGGTACACTCAGAAACTGTTTTTATATTCACTTGAAAAAATACCCAAATCTAAAGAAACAGCTCAAACACTTTTACTGTTAATCATAAAAAAATCTCGTTATTTTATACAAAATTTATTATGATTTTTATACATTTTGACAGATTGACCTGCGAGCAAGACATGGTTATATAATTAACAATATAAGCTGTTTGAGTTTATATCAGCTGCGATTTGAATATATATTTTACTGTATATACTCCGGCATAAGCAAGGGTTAGAAAGGAGATACAAATGACACCAGAAGAAATAAAAAACACAGATTTTGAAACTTTTTTCCAGGCAGTTCCACAGATGAAAGAAGTTCATCATATAAAGGCAACTGGTCAGGAAATCTACCATGTTTATAAACATGACGTTGTTTATGTTACACGATCAGAGGGGGAGCGCACATTACAAATGCTCGTACCAGAAGTAAAACCAGAATCTGCACAGCAGAAATATCCGGCGATTCTTTATGTGCAGGGTTCCGCATGGCTGAAGCAGGATCAGTATAAACGTCTTTCTGCCATGGCTGATTTTGCAAGAAGAGGTTTCGTAACTGCTATTTTACAGTATAGAGAAAGTGATCTGGCTACTTTTCCTGCACAGGTTCAGGATGCAAAAACCGGCATAAGATTTTTAAGAAAACACGCAGAAGAATATCATATCGATGTAGATAACATTTTCATCATGGGAGATTCCAGCGGCGGACATACTGCTGTACTTGCCGGAATCACTGCCGGACAGGACATTTTAGATACGGAAGACTACAATGAATATTCTTGCCAAGTAAAGGCCATCGTTGATTTTTACGGTGTGACAGATGTTCGTCAGAAAGAAGACTTCCCTACCACTTTAAACCAGGGCGAGCCAGACAGTCCGGAAGGAAAGTTGATCGGCGGCAATAATGTTTATGAACATCCAGAACTTTCTGTCCCGGTCACCTGCGCTAATTATGTAGAAAAAGCCACACCAATTCCTCCAATCCTTATGATGCATGGAACAGGGGATGACACTGTATCTTGGAGACAGAGCGTACGCCTTTACAAAAAACTTCGAGAAGAAGAAAAAGACGTTACATTCTATATAATGGAAAATGCAGTTCATGGCGATAACGCTTTCTGGACAACGGAAAATCTTAACATTGTAGATGAATTTATTAAAAAGCATATTTAAGTAAATAACTATAATAAACGAAAGGATTTATTTATGAACGCTACTTTAATCATGGCATTTATTCTGATTCTCATTGTAGTTGCCACTGTTATAACAAAAAAACTTCCATTTAACTTTGTCCTTTTCATTGCACCGGTTCTTTGTGCACTGATTCTTGGGCATTCCATAGAAGAAACAAGTACTTTCATCGTAGAACAGCTTGCTTCCATGATGAAATCGGCTGGATTTATGCTCTTGTTTGCATTTTTGTATTTCCAGATGCTTACAGAAGCCGGTGTATTCGACACGATCGTTTCCGCTATCACAACAAAACTCGGAAACAAGATGAATGTAATCGTTATTATGGTTTTGACAACCCTCATCGGCGGTTTCAGCATCCTGACAGGTAACTTTACACCTGCATACCTTATTACATTTCCACTGATGGTGCCTCTGTATAAAAAGTTTGATTTTGATAGAGAAGCAGCTTTCATCATTGCACAGACAGCCATGTCCGCAATGTGCTTTATCCCCTGGGGAATTGGAATGGCATACACTGCTTCCTCTGCCGGTTTAGATGCCAATAAACTCGCAGCTGCATCTATGCCTTGGGGATTATGTTTCATTCCAGCAATCATTTTCCAGTGGGTATACTTTGGAATCAAACACAAAAGACGTGTCGGAACATTCCAGGCAGTTACTACAACCGTAGAAGCTGCAGCACAACAGGAGGAGAATCAAAACCGCAGACCAAAACTCTTCTGGGTAAATTTTATCCTTTTTATTCTCTGCCTCGTAGCACTCGGAATCTTCGGTATTGCACCATACTTCGTATTTATTTTTGCAACAGTAATCACTGCAATGCTTAACTACAAAGACAACTTCGGAGAAATATTCAACAAAGTTGGAGCAATGTACTTAAACATCCTGATCATGCTCCTGGCGATTAATGTATATCAGGCAGTATTTAATAACACAGGCATGGTAGAAGCCCTCTCAAACGGACTTATGCAGGTTTGTCCATCTTTCCTGTTAAGATACCTTCACGTTATTATGCTTCTTCTGTGCGTTGTCATTATCTACGTTGTACCATTCCAGATTTTCAATGCCCTGTATCCGGTATTTATTTCCATCGGCGCAGGATTTGGAATACCGGCTGTTGCAATTATCGCACCGTTTGTATGTAACCTGTCACTTGCAACAAGTTCTACACCAACGAACTCTTCTACTTATACTGGATGTGCATTGACAGAAACGGATGTACAGCACTACTGTAAGAAAGCGGTACCGGTTCAGACAGTTACAAATGCAATCGTTGTGTTAACGGCAGTACTTTTCCATGTACTAAAACTGTAACTTCTGATTTGCCGCAGGCAAAGAGACGCTCCCAAAGAGAGACCATACCCTATATTTGTGACTTTAGTCGCTGCAGGTTGAATGTTCGCTTAACCGCTTACATCCAACCTTTGCTCCGAGGCCACAAATATAGGGTATGGTCTCTCTTTGGGAGCTGTCTTTGGCTGCCTAAGCAAATTCAGAATTTATTTTTGGAGAGATTTGAGGGAGGCGTCAGATGGTTATGGCATTCCGAGGAGTTAAAATTCTAAAGGACTGACGTTTAAACTGTTATCATTGTGTTACAATAATAAACTAAGTTTCAAACACGCTCTAATACATATGCAAATCAATCTTGTTCCACTACAGCATTTGTCATGCTAATCTCAATAAAATATGGCTAAAATTCAGTGCTTTTCACATCCATTTTCGTATCAGTCCACTAAAATTTAATTGCCTGGTATTTTTATATTTTCTGTCTTCTTCCCCAAATCTTTTAATTGATTTGCCGGATTATAAATAGACAACCGTTGTAGATATTCTATCGGATTGCTCAAAAAACATGAAAAAGAACCAC
>NZ_ACEP01000094.1 GCF_000173975.1 Anaerobutyricum hallii DSM 3353 | reverse complement strand
CCTGACTTACTGTTACAGATTTCAGTCTGTATTCATCCGAAATAATCCTGTGCTGTTTTAACCGGACTTGCCCAATCTTAGGTAATCTCAAATATCCATTAGACAGAGTTATGTTCCCCTTGATGCAGACCGTAGAATAGCTGTTTTTATTCCGCTTTTTTGATTTGAACCTTGGGAAACCTGTTTTTGGCTGTTTAAAAAAGTTCTTAAATGCCGTATCAAGGTGTCTGAGCGATTGTTGTAATGCGATACTATCTGCTTCCTTTAAAAATCCGTATTCTTCCGTTTTCTTCATTGCTGCCATTTCTTTTGCGCAAATGGTATATGTTACGTTTGTCTTGTCCTCCTTATACTGCCGGATCTTTCTATCAAGCCAATGATTATACACCATTCCGACACAGCCAAAAGTCTTAGCAAACAAAATCTTCTGTTCATCATTGGGATATATTCTGAATTTATATGCTCTGTTTGCCACTCTGTCACTTCCTTTTTCGCTCCCTTTGTCCCTGACTTTCTATATATTTTTTGATTACTTCAATTGGAGCACCGCCTGTTGTAATCAAACAAAAACTCTGGCTCCAGAAATGTTCTTTCCACAACTTTTGCCGTATCTGCGGAAACTCTTTCTTAAGAAGTCTGCTGCTTGCACTCTTATATGCATTTATGAACTTACTTATTTCCGTATGTGGGTGTGCCCTGAAAAGGATATGTATATGGTCTTTATCGTGATTCCATTCCTCAAGAGTAATATTGTAGTTTGGAGCAATATACTCAAATATCTCTTTCGCCCTGCTGGAAATACCATCATCAAAAACCTGTCTACGATACTTAACCACAAGAACAAGATGATATTGCAGTAAGAATACTGAATGTGCATTATTATCTAAATTCATTGTATTTCAGCCTTTTTTTATCATGCGACTGAATATATTATGCTATGATTAGAATGCAATATCAAGTAGGTAACAGACGCAATTCATCTCCCACCTTAGAGGTCGGAGTCTTCTTGCTAGAAAAGGATAAATCATTGGTTCACTCATGCCTTTTTCATTTTTCTTGTCATGTAAAGGAAAAAGATTACATTTAATATAATTCCAAAGCATGTGGCAACAGGCGCTGCAAGCCCTATATTAGTAAGGCTGGCATCCGGCTGTATACTCATAAAATATGCAAGTGGCAGTCTTACAAGAAGTGTCTGGATAAGTCCCTGAATCATAACCCACAACGTCTTTTCATGTCCATTAAAGTAACCTATCATAGAAAAAAGAATTGCTGTAAGAATCGTTTCCGGAGCAAACCCCTTAAGATATTCAAACCCTTTTTGTACAACCGCTTCATCCGTTGTGAATATCGATGTAAGCACATCACCAAAGAACCATACACTTGCGAAAACGATAATTCCAACGATTAATCCGATTCCCATTCCGGTAAACATAGCCTTCTTTGCTCTATCCTCCTTACCGGCACCAACATTCTGCGATACAAAGGAAGCCATCGACTGCATAAGTGCACTTGGTATCAGCATGGCGAAGTTTACTATCTTACAGGCAACCCCATATCCTGAAGAAGCTTCCAGCCCCAGCTTATTTATAAATGCACACAGTGCAAGAAATGACATCTGGGTAAGAAATTCCTGAAGCGCAAGAGGAATTCCAACTGTCAGGAATCTTTTACATTGACTATTAACTCTGAAATCTTTTTTTGTTATTTTAAATGGCAGTTGTCTTCTTTTAAGCATTAAAAGAGCTAGCACCACACTAACCGCCTGAGCAAGCACTGTAGCAATTGCGGCTCCTGCGGCATCAAGATGGAATCCTGCAACAAGTACAAGATCACCTACGACATTTACCACGCAGGCAACCATAACAAATATAAGGGGAGACCTGCTGTCTCCCAGCCCTCTGAATATGGCAGAAAGAACGTTATAAGCAACGATAAAGAAAATACCTCCCCCGCAAATCCTTACATACACTGACGTAAGTATAAGCGCTTCTTGGGGTGCCTGCATAAGAACAGCCAGTGGCTTTGCAAAAAACACCATCACCACAAAGAGTACGACAGCTATCGTAGTAAACACTGTCGTTGCTCCACCAAGCAGTTCCCCTATTTGACTCGTATGTTTTTCACCGATATACCTTGCAATAAGAACAGTAATTCCCATTGCCAGCTGCGTTATCACAAACGTTACAAGATTAAGAATCTGACTGCCGGTTGAAACTGCTGATAGCCCGGCCGTTGTTCCAAATCTGCCCACAACCAGAAGATCCACTGCACCATACGCTGCCTGGAGTATAAGCGCTCCAAGTATTGGCATCATGAATGGAATCATCTTCTTTAATATACTTCCCTGTGTAAAATCTGATCTTTCTTTTGCATTCATATATTACTTCCTGTTACTCATAACTATATAGAACTTTTCTACTACTTCAATCATCTTGTCTGCATCTTCATCCGTAATCCCTCCAAGATCTTCCGAAAGATTACCAAAATATTCATCAACATATTTATCAACCAGGTCTCTTCCTGTCCTGGTCGTCTTAATATAAACAAACCTTCCGTCCGTTTCTGTTGTTTCTTTCTCGACAAATCCAAGCTTTTCCATATCTTTTACGGTTTTCGTTACGCTTGGTCTCGGAAGTCCAAGGTTCTCACTAATATCACTGACTTTTACCTTACCTTCCGTTTTTTCTAACTTACTAATAGTATCCAGATAGTGGATATGGGATGGTGTCACTCCCCCAGGCAATGCCGGAAGCATATCTCTTATCCTCTTTGCCTGATAACAGGCATCCATAACCTCCTTTATCTTGTCTTTTGTCATGAGTTTCTCCTTTCTATTATTTTATATAATTACTTGATATAATTACTTTATATAATAATATTGTAGTTGTTTTTTGTCAACAAAAAAGATAATACTTCGTCTTCCTTCTTGCAACATCAATCATTACAAAATCACCTCTGATTCTCCTGATTATTGATTGACTTCATTCTATCTTATTATTAGATAATAACTCTGATTTGTCTGTATTTTCCCTCAAATAGCTTATTTGTAAAATGGAACAAGGATATAATATAATTGATATTAACAAATGATATATACTCCTATGAATTTATCATTAAACGAACTGACAAAAATGGCAACACAAGAAGTAAATTTTGATGAAACATTCTTCACAAATATTGAAGAATGCATCAAGTATAATAGCATTGGAACTCTCAATTGGGCTATCCATACCTTAACCATTATTCGAGAAAGAATTGATGTTGGACAAAAAGTGAAATATAAGGATATTGATCTTACGCCCGATACCTATAAGAAGCTTTTACATGAACATTATGGTATTTACGTTGTAAAAGGTGTCTATCCGAAAATGTCTTTAAAACATAAGGTATATTTCAAACTGGAGAATACGGAAAACGGTATGGATCTCATTTATACGGGACAAGAAGAGAACAAATTGTTCCGTTGGATCGCTGATATTAATGAAAATGAAAGCTTAGTGCGAGTTTTACCAACAAATGTAGTTTACATCCGAAACATTAAACTTGGCTCACTTACTCCTTTTGTAACGGAACACAACAGTGTTTATGTTTACAACGAAAAAACTGGTAAAATCGAAGAAGTGTTTGAGTAAAAGAGATCGGTTATCAGACACAGATTAAAGAATGTTTCATTCCATAACTACGAATAGTAGCAAAGCCCCGCTTTTGCGAGGCTTTGCTACTACTTTTTCACTGAAATCTTGTTTTCCTTTTTCGTACTGATTACCGCTCTGTAGTAATGAAAGTTTTTTATGAAGCGGTGTATCTGCAATAACATCTACCGTTCTGTATGTAAACAGTCGTTCTCCATGTGCACATACATTTCTATACTTAGTGAGAACAGAGATGATTCAGGAAATCACCCTTTCAGAGACAAAACCATTTGGAAGTAATTGCCACACATTACTGGATATCAGAAACTGTATCGTAATCAATAATTTTAATGCAAAACTGCACCCACAATATCCCTGAGTGCAGTTTTGTATCAATCAATATTCTAATGTTTCTCCATTAAGTGGAATATCAAGAACAAGTATCCTATACAAATGCACTTTCCTCTTTTGCTTTCCGCAAATCTTTTAACACTGTTCCTATATCTTCCAAAATAGCAATCCCCTTATCTTCAATGAATTCCGGCAAAAACTGATATTCTGAATTTACGGAGATATAATATGCATCTTTCAAGCTGTTTGTCAGTTCCCAAAACGGTTCCTGTATAAACATCGGTGTCATGCGTCCTACTCCAAGTTCTATCAAGAGAATTTTTCTATCTTTGTTCTTTTGAATGTATTTTGAGATTTTCTCATATTCTTCTTCGTATTTTTTCCCTTGCAGAAAATTCCCATATCCTCTTACCCAAGGAAACATTTCCGCACCACAATAAGGACAGCGAGGAATCAGTTCATCCGGCACCATTGTCCCCGCTCCCATAGCCGCAATCATATCTGCCACAGGTTGTACGGCATCCCATGTTTCATCCTGACAGCACTGGGAACACTGAAAGAAACGATGATCTCCCTGAATCTCACTGACCTTTTCTTCCGGATAAATCTTTACAAACTGTGTATCCTGATTAGTCGTTAAGATATGAAAGTCCTTTCCTTGCAAGATTCTATCCAAATCCAGATATGGCTCTCTGATAGGGGCATTTTGTGTAGTATTTAAAAAGGTTGCCACATATCCCCAGTGTTCATTTCTTGTAGAAAACCGATGCATCATGCCGCTAAAAGCACCTTTGAATCCATACTTATCTGCAAATTTTCCAAAATGCTCACGAAAAGAAGGGGTATCACTATAATAAAAGTCACCACCTCCAGCCGCTGATAAACCGGATGCTCCGCCTACTACGATACACTCTGCCTCCTGCACTCTGCGAACAAATTCCTGAATCTGTTCCTCATAAGAAAGCGGTTTTTGTTTGCTCAACACTACAGCAGTACCACCGGATGCATAGGTACTATAGTGTCTGGAATAGTTCATTTGTGTTTTCATTACCAAATTTTCATAACAGCTCATTTTTTTCATTCTCCTATCTCACAACTGTAATATCTTTAACCACTTTACTTAGTCTATCCTTCCCTTTCTGATTTCCTTTAACGCTACCGTAAGATTACCATCCACACCGATGGATTTTTCTTTGATTTCCTCTGGGATGTAAATTTCGCCCTTGTTAAATGTGATATAACTTGCCTGTGGTTCTACTGCTGCAAGCTGCATCAAAGGAGCTTTAATCATCTGATTTCTCCAACCAATGCCAAATTCCAGAATTACCAGCTTCTTTCCATGTAAATTCTGAATAAATTCTTGATAGCGGGCAGCCTTTTCCTTCCAATTTTTCGTTTCTGTAAACGAGGACATCTCACCCCAATTTACTTCCATATCTCCACCGCATTTTGGACATTTCGGCAGTAACTCTTTGGGTACTCTTCCGTTTACTTCCTCTTCTGTCATGGCGAGAACTGCTTTTTGATTAGGATAGACCTCGTCATGACATCTGTTCTTGCACCGCATCTGGGTTAATTTCCCTTCCATTTCAAAAACACGGTCTGCCTCAAAACCTGCCGGCACAAAATGATCCTCTGCATTGGAAGTTACTACGAAATATTCTTTATCCTTTACTATTGCATAGATGTTTTTCATAATCTCACTCGGCTCATCCTGCATAGCTTTTGCCTTAACAAGCCTGCTTACAAACGCCCACTTTTCTTCTACCTTCATTGGCACTGAAAATCCGTGTAAAACACAACGCAATCCGTATTTTTCTCTGAAATCTCCCATATTTTCCTGAAACCATGCGTCATCTGCAAAAATATTATATCCCTCTGCGATAGACAAACCATTACTGGCTCCAATCAAAATACCATCTGCTTCTTTGATGATTTGACTTATCTCTTGATATACATTCATCTTCATCACATTTCCTTTCCTGCTATGTTTTCTTTTAAATCCCGCAGGGTTTTTGCCAAATCTCCTGCTATATAAATGCCTTTGTCTTTTATATGTTCTGGAGCTGAGGATTTCTTCTGATTCAGACAGGCATAAAACACCTTTTCATTTTTGTATGTCATTTCCCAAAAAGGAATTTGCATACACCACTTTCTCTCCCTTTTTATATCAGATTCCACACTTTTTATTTCGCTTGACTTTTATTTTTTTACTTGTTAAAATTAAATTTACATCAAGCATTAAAATCATATTATCATGTAAATTTAAAAATTGCAAGAAGAAAATTCGAGGTGACAAATGAAATATTCCACAAAGCTTAGTGACACCATTCATATTCTTATATTTATTGCTCTTGGAGATGACGAACAACTCTCCAGCACAAAAATTGCAGAAAGTATCAAGACAAACCCGGCTTATGTCAGACAGCTTATGGCAACCCTGAAAAATGCAGGCATTGTTGTCAACACACAAGGTCATGCGAATGCCGCTCTTGCAAAATCGGCAGATAAAATCAATATGTATGACATCTACCGAGCCGTAGAGGGCGATAAGCCGCTGCTTCACCTAGACACAGATACCAATCCGGATTGTGGAATCGGTATCAACATTCAATTCGCTATTGGGGACTTCTATCATGAAATTCAAAATATGGTAAATGAAAAAATGAAATCCATTACATTGCAGGATATTATTGATCGGTATTATTTTAAAATCAGGGAAATTAAAAACCTTTAACTAATCAAGAATAGCAAGCACTGCCTGTGTCATGACACAGGCGAAATCCCCCACACTTTCCTACCATCTTTGCTACAATTTGCCTTGGGTAGTTACACCCAAAATTGAATCAAACACGAAACAGACTGTTGTAAAAACCGAACATTTTACAGCAGTTTTTTTTACCCATTTTTAGGAAGGACGTGACTCAATGGCAAACAGAAACCGCACCAATCCGGTACAATTTTATCTCAGCGATGATGAGCAGTACATTCTCACTACCAAATTCAAAGCATCCGGCATGAAAATCATGTCGCCTTTTTACGCAAGGCATATACTTGAGCAGACATGGATAACTATAACTATCACAAAGGTATGAAGGGAATCATTCAGGAATTGAAATGTCTGTTAAAGACAAAAAGCATCTCACTGCTTGACCAATTTAACCTGCTTCATATAAATGACAGCATACCTTAGATTTCCAATTATGCAATGTTCCTGACAGAACAGCAGGAACCAGAAATGATTAAAGCAAAATATCAGGAAATTCAGGAGTTATATCCACAAGTTGGTTTCTTTCTTGGGCAACAGCTATCAAACCTTTTAACAAAACAGACATAATTTTACGGCGGACATAATTGCCCGCCGTAAAATTTCTTTTTCCCACTTTTGGAAGAAAGTAATTATTTCAGTTTTCCATACTTAACAAATCTGTATATACGTTTAAGCTGATCCTGATTAACAATCTTTTCTATCAAATAATAATCAGTTTTTTATAATCCATTTCCTCGTCATGCATCTTTCTCTCTTCGTCCACTTTGTAACACCCGACTTCATTCACAGATGGGTATTGAGAGAAATCTAAGTGGTGAATATATATGTAGAAAACGAGATTTATTTTCTTATTGACTCATTTCTTTGTCAATCCTATAATTAATACAAAAAATCCTCTAAGACAATAGGTGTTTCACTATCTCTTAGAGGATATTTCTTTTAAATGGTATTTGGTAATACTTTTCCATTTTTCCGGGAAGCCCATTTTATTCAATAATTCAACTTCACTTATATGCTCTACTTCTCTGTTTACTCGGTCAATCTCTTTTATAAGCTTTCTTTTAAATTCCAGAAAATCTTTTCCAGGTAATAGATATCTAAAAGCAATCATCACAGCAAACAGATCCTGTTTTCCTTTTTCATACTGATTACCGCTCTGTGGTAATGAAAGTTTTTTATGAAGCGGTGTATCCGCAATAGCATCTACCGTTCTGTATGTAAACAGTCGTTCCCCATGGGCACATACATTCCTATACTTAGTGAGAACAGATAGAAACTGTTCCATCTGATGCTGATTCAAAGGTTCAAAGTTTTTTGATACTTTTGATTTTAAGGACTGCGGAAACACTCGGAACATTTTTGATAAGTTTCCAAACGTAAGTACATTTGCCAAAACCCATAATGGAATTTCACCATATGTCTTGCGGTAATAGTTGATATATGTATAATCTGTGGTCGTTGTTGCCCGTTTCAAGGTCGCTATCAATTTTACGATTGTTGCATGATTTCTTTTTGTATTATTATAATTATTAGCATCCAGGTACTGCTTCTGCTCTGCTCCATACATTTCAGTAAAATAGTATGACATCAAAGAACGCATCTGTCGCTCAATCTGCAGTAAATATTTAAAGAACAACTCTCTAAGCTCTGCATCAAACTTATACAGACTGACTATTTCTTCAAAACTTGTTCCTGCTTTATATTTCTTTGTATTCGATATTCTAAAAAGATGTTTATATCCTCCCATAAGAGGAAAATATCCTATTTGGCGTAACATCTCTTCCGCATATTCTCTGTCTTTTATTCTTATTCCCTTTTCATCACTGATCCAGGAAACCTGGTCACTAAAAGAAGAGAACTTTTTCGGTGTCTGCATCTCATTTCTCCTTAAAACAAAAGAGGGAGAGACCCGCAGGCTCTCCCCCGCCTGTAGGCTTCGCAAGTTTCTACAGAACGATCACTGAGCTTAGTATACGTCATTTCAAATGTCCTGTCAATACGCCAAAACATTCTCTGTCATATCAGCTCAAAATTATTCTATGCTACTTTTCTCCAAATTATCATTCTTTTTTATCAGCTTTTAAAATTTATTTGATTTAAAAATGCATGAAAAAAGCGACAGTCTGATTTACATTTTGTATTTCAGGAAACTGCCGCTTCTTTTTCTTCCTCCAACTCCCGGAGGACTTCTTCGCCGTACTTATCAATCATTCGTACCAGAAAATCAATACACCGCTCAAATTCAATATTCTGTTGCATAAGCTCCTCCCGTTATTGTTTTGATCTGAGCTTATTTTACAGAACCTGCCGGAAAACCACATTGAATAGAAATTGATTGTAAATTGACACAATCACTTTAAAAATATCCTCATTTTCTTGAACCAAATGTATGTTCGTACTATGATAGATATACTCAATTTTTACTTATTTCCGTATCTGCGAAAACTCTTATAAATAAAAGGCAGTAAGGCTATTGCCATCACTGTATACATTACCATTACAAGCGGAATTTGTCGAAATACACAATTCCCAATCTGATAAATAAGTGGGACTTTTACACTTGCCTGTACATTTGTCAAAATTGTTGGTATCAAATTGAAAAGCGTTGTATACCCAGAAAGTGCCCGTCCTATAAATGGCAATAAGCAATATAAAAAGAACGGAATGCAAACAGCGACACTAATTGTATGCATTTTAGCCGCTACTAACATAGACACTACAGCCGCCAGCATACTGGCTATAAATCCACATACAACTGTCAACAAATAGTATTGTCCATATGACATAATGTAAATACTATACGCCTGATACATTTGATAAGGTGTATTCATACCACTGGTTCCCATAATTCCAAAACAAATCACACTAAGTAATATAATTCCCATACAATAAATCATAACTGTCGTAGCTATTCCTGCCAGTATTTTTGTTTTAACAGCTTTTGTACGTCCATACTTTGTAGAGAAAAATACTGCATCTGCTTTTGTCTGAAAATCATCTGCGAATATTCCAGCACAAATAAAACCAACTATGATTGCCAGAATAATAGAATACGTTTCTACATGCATAATCATAGTATCCCATGAACTATAAGATTCGTATTCTACTGGTAATTTTATTTCATTATATTTCTTTTCCAAGTATTTTTTCTGAACAGAAGTCTTTCCATATTCTTCTGCCATCTTTTCCATATTTTTATGATAAGTGTCATAGAACTCTTGTATATTTTCTTCTGTAATTTGATTTAGAACACTTTCATCATATTCTGCATCCGGTGTTAATACCGATATTATAAAACCCCTAATATCATCTATCGGTTGTAATGTCGTTCCATAAATCGCATTTTCTTCTGAGGATTGTGTCATCGCATTTTTATTTTGTTCTATAACTTTTCCAAGTTCATCTTCTGTCAATGTACCTTTCCATGCTCGTCTGTTATCTGTAAGTTTTCTTGTTGCCATAATTCCAGTACTAGCATTTCCATTCTCATCCACATAGCGATTACTTGTAACTGCAAATCCGCTAAAAATGACAGCAAGTATCAATGCCAATCCGATTGCAAATACATTAATTTTCTTTGAAAAAATTCGTTTTAATTCTAATTTAAGCATCTTGTTTTTCCTCCGATTTTTCTCCAAAATAAAATAGAAATGCATCTTCCAGGTTTTTTTCTACAGCCACAGCATCTTCTGTTGGCTTTTCTATTGAAATAATTCTAAGCTCTGCTCCGGTTTTTGTTGTTTTTATATTTCCAACCAAATATTCATTCATATATTTGTCTATCATACTTCTCGAAACATTACATTGCCATACCTTTTCTTTCATAGAAGATACTAAATCTTCCGCAGTACCTGCATAAAAAAGTTCTCCATCTTTCATTAACATAATGTTATTCGCAATGTACTCAATATCCGATACAATATGTGTAGACAAGAGCACCAAACGTTCTTCCGACAATTCACTAATTAAATTACGAAAACGTATTCTTTCATTCGGGTCTAATCCAGCGGTAGGTTCGTCCAGGACAAGAATTTGCGGATCGTTTAACATCGCCTGTGCTATTCCTACACGTCTAACCATTCCTCCAGACAAATTCTTCATTTTTCTTTTACTGAATTTTTCCATTCCTACTTGATTTAATAATTGCTTCACTTTTTTTCTGGCAAACGCAATTTTTAACCCTTTTATAGAAGAAATGTACATCATATAATCATATACGGTCAAATCTGGATAATATCCAAAATCCTGTGGTAAATATCCCAGAACTTCTCGGTATTCACCTCCTAGTTTCCATATATCTTTACCATTCCATAATATTTGTCCTTCTGATGGTTGAACAATCGTACAAAGCATACGCATTAATGTGGTCTTTCCTGCCCCATTTACTCCAAGCAGTCCATAAATTCCTTTTTCCATAACACAATTCACTTTATTAACAGCATTTACTTCTCCGTATTGTTTTGTTACATTTTTAAATTCTAATTTCATACGTGTAATCCTCCAAAATTTTTTCATCAAATACCAATGACTTCTGAACACAAAAAACAAAATATACAAAAGTCAATATCAGCATAGCCACCCATACCGGAGTTACAATTTTCTGATAAATAACATCATTTGCAACAATCATCATCCATAAACCAACCCATACCAGACAGGAAAGCACTGCTATATATTCTGATTTTTCCCATCTGCTGTACAATACACGAAAACATATACAACATGAAACATTTACTGGAAGCAGAAAATTAACCACCAAATCACTTAACGAGAGTATTGTTGTTTGATATGTAATTGCCAAAAACACCATAACGATCACCAGATCCACTACTCCAAACATTAACATTCTTGCTGTACAAATCTGACGCAGTGTGTAATAAGACGCCTGCTCAATCTCAATTGCACCATTTCTTCTGTTTTTCCAAATTTCCGGGATAATCAGAACCACAAATATTGTGGCAGATATTCCCATAATCCTCATCATATCTTTTATGTCTGACGTATAATTACTCAACCATATCCATAGACACATAAGAACACAACCTTGTAAAATCCACCATCTTTTTTTTATGAATTTTGTCTGCTCATACAAAAATTCAAAATAAGATGTTCTATGCGATTGTTTCGATAAAACCGACTCTGACAAAATATTCTGACATGCTTTTACTGTTTTGTTCTCTGTTTCAGCCCTTACATACTTTTCTTCAATCTCCTCTTTATATTCCTTTATTTGTTGCTTATAATTCTTCATCTTTTTTCACCTCCAACTCTTTCATTAAAAGTTCTTTTGCTCTTCCGATTCGATATTTTACAAGAGAAAGTTTGATATGAAGTAATTCTGCAATTTCTCTTTGCTTCAATTCCTGAAAAAAATATAAAACTGCCGTTTCTCTAATTTCTTCCGGTAACTTTCTCACTGCCTGTTCAATAGTTAATCGAACTCCTAGCTCTTCTACATGATTTTTACTACAGTCCTCTGATTTTAGCAGTTCCTCTGATGGAATATCTTTTTTCTTTTTGTAATAATTTTTAACGGTATTTCCGGCAATTGTATAAAGATAATTCTTAACTTTTCCATATTCTTTATATCTATATAAATTGGAAAAGAAACGTGTAAACACTTCTTGTGTCAAATCCTCTGCCTCATATGGATCATTGATATGTAGCAAACAATATTGATATATACTTGAGTAATATTTTTTGACCAGTTTTTCACACGCATCTTCATCTCCTGCTCTTGCTAGATGTACTAACAAAGAATCAGTTTTGTATTCCATTCGCAAATTTGCCTCCCTCTGTTTTCTAAATAATATAACAATCCTACTATAAAAAAAGTTAGGATTTTCTTTTGTTTTTATTTATATTTTTCTAAATATTCTTCCAAACATAAATTTTCTTCTTTCATTATTTTAGCGACAGTCGTTCCAACATAACGGTAATGCCATGGTTCATTACTAATTCCTGTTATATCCATTTTATCTTCCGGGTAATGTTTTACAAACCTATATTTATATGCATTTTTGTCTAACCATTGATCACCGCAGCTTTGCAGATCAGAGAATCGCCGAACAGCCGACCATCCACGAAGGCTATATTGCCCAGAATATGGAAAAGAAAGGAATGATAGCTGACCACTGTGAAATCAACCGCCAGATTCGTGCAGATAACCAAATGCTCCGGGAATTAAAAACTCAGGTATCGAAACTGGCTCAGGCTGTCAAAAATTCTATTCCTGTAATTGCAGAAACAATGGAAACTATCCGAAATCATATGATTTTTACACAATACCATTTACTTCATAATGAGATGCAAAAAGAAGTAATTCATGATTGGATGAATCATTTTAATCCAATACTGAATAAATACAACACAGTTAAAAAGCAACTCAAAGGTATGTTCGGTAAATATTATGACTATCACCGTCGTGATATTGCAGCCAATGAGGTGGATTATCTCAATGTGGAAGATCCTGATGTCTTCTCCCATCGTGCATGGGAACTTAAATATCAAAGAGAACAGGAAATACGGCGAAATCAGCCTGCTCGGACTAAGAATAAGTCATATGATATAGAATTGTAATTTTCTAAAAAATAGGCGCATAGATTCATCAAATCCATACGCCTAATTTACAATTGTTATTATTCTTTCCGAATCCTTTCAACAATGCTTTCCCGACTCATCTTTTCAAACTGATACTTTGGTATCACATACGCGATCCCAACCAAAATTGGAATCATAAGCACACATGGCACTATCGTAAGATGCAGCCGGAAGAAAAATGCTGTACCGAGCGTATTTACTAAAATTTGCTTTGCTCCAAACATAATTAGCAATACTGCAATCACAAATGCGCCTCCCAAATATAGGAATCCCTCAGCCACCAACATTTTCGATATCTGCTTTTTCGTCATTCCCACAACTTCCAAAAGTGCCAGTTCTTTTTTTCTACTAATTACAGAGGTTGCTGTTGTATTAAAGAAATTCATAATGCCAATAAAAGCTAAAATAATGACAAGAAAACTACCGATCATATAATATTTACTGACAAACCGCCTAAAGCTCGCCTTCATATCCAATACAGAAGAAACATTTATCATATCATTTTCTTTCAAAACATTTTTATCAATGTATTCTTTTACTTGCTTATCCTCTCCCTTCTTGGCATCAATAGTAGCATACATTGCTGATTGATTTTCTGTCTGGGTGAAATACTCTTCTTCTGGGACCATTACTGTAATATAAACAGAATCTGCATACGGATAATCCAGGGAATATGGCATCATAGCTTCTCCGATTACCCCATAATCTTTCTGCTTTCCGTTTCCGTACTCCATTTTAAAAGTCTCGCCAGACTGATAATAAGAAACTGGTTGTTCTGTATATTTATCACTATAGTCCACAATCACATAATCCCCACTTTTAAACGTATCCCAGGAACATTTTTCCCCTTTCCATTCTAACATATCAAACACCGCTTCACTAATTCCGAGGAAATGAACCTTTACAGTATTATCCGCTTTTGTTTCCTCCCAGATTTGCTTTTCATAATCTGTCCAGTTTTCTTTGTTTTTTTCTGCCAATGTCTCCCACGTTTTCAAAAGTGCCGGTTCCATCTTATGTCTTTCTTCCGAATAATACACATATCCTGTTTTCTCACTTTCCGGACACTTATTCAGAATCTCTTTGATTTCAGGTGTAATACCGTTGAAATTTGTATTCGATAAAGTGTCGGTCATCTGATCCAGTTGAAAATCAGATGCTAAAACTATATTCTGGTAAGACTCAAAATCATATCCCTGCACCAACATCACAATACAGTTGACCACTACCATAGAAAGAGCGATAGAAAGCATAACAATCAATCCCTTTTTCCAGTTACGGAACACATTTTGAACTGCCATTCCCCACCAGGTTACAGACGTATTCTTTTTTATTTTCTTCTGTGACTGCTCTCCTTCTGCCAAATGTAGGGCTTCCACAGGCGAAACTCTTTCCACCATTTTACAAGCCCGTAGACAGGATAAATACACCGTTAAAAGTGTCAGAAGTGCTGCTGCAAAAAAAATCAAAGGATTAGCTGATACTACTGTCTGTGTAGTCTGTCCTGCCTGTGCACTGATTTGGGCATCTGCTGTCAGAGACGGCGACATACAAAAACCTGCAAGATAACCGAAGATCAATCCGATTGGAATCCCCACTTCTGACAATTTCCATGCCTGCATACGTACAATTTTTTTCAATTGTTTTCCTGTTGTTCCCACGTTCTTCAATAATCCGTAGGCTCTAATATCCGTTTTCACGGATATATTAAAAATATTATAAATAATTAAGTAACCAGCCAATATCACAAACAGTACCATTACAATAAGGGAAGTGAATGAAAATGAATCCTCTTCAAAAAGATTATATGCCGGATTGATCTCCAATCCTGTCCTTGCTTTCGTAAATCCTGCTGTCTTAGATATATTTTCTGTTTTCTTTTCCAGATTCCAAAGATTCTTGTACCAGACAGAATACTCCTTTCCCCCATTATAGATACCATTTTTTAATTCTTTCTGTGTAACAGGATAACAATTCTCCTTCGCATAGGCTTCAGATACCCAGACCATCTGACCTAAAACAGCCTTATCACCCTGCCAAAATCCACATATCTGGAATGTATCTGTTTTGTATTGTTTCAGCATTGGATTTACTTCCCACGTCAGCGTGACTTCTTCCCCAATCTTTGGTGTAACTCCCAGTGCTTCCAGTACCAAGCTGCTGACTGCCACTTCATTTTCCTTCTCTGGCAGTCTTCCTGTAGTTGGCAGACAATTAAAGCTTTCTGCCATATTTTTATCTGCATATCTAACTTCTACTGAAAAGCCAAAATGTTTATCTCTTCCTGCTCCCAGAAAAATGCCTGTTCCATATCGTTCCACCTCATCACTTTGTTCTATTGTTTTTTGCAATCTCACCGCATCTTCTTCTGACAAATTCTGCGCAATAGCATGGGATGAATCCATAAATTGCTTAATTTCCGTTGCTCTTTTGGAAAGTATCATGGATACACTCCCCACAAAGAGGCTTGTAAATAACAGTGATGTCAACATGATTGCAATAACAGCAATAATATTTCTTGCTCGGTTCATTTTCATAAAACGTTTCGTCAATAATCGTAACGTTTCTTTATTCTCTACTTTTACCATATAATCGCCCTCACTATACCAAACCACTGTCTGAAACAATTTTTCCGTCTTCAATCTGTAAAATCCTGTCAGTCATCTGGGCAATCTCCTCATTGTGAGTAATCATTACAATCGTTTGATGAAAACGCTTACTGGTGACTTTTAAAAGTCCCAATACATCCTGACTCGTTTTTGAGTCCAGATTGCCTGTCGGTTCATCTGCCAGCAAAATAGCAGGTTTTGCCGCTAATGCTCTTGCGATTGCCACCCTTTGCTGCTGACCCCCTGACAGTGCACTTGGAAGATTTTCCAGTTTTGTCCGAATGCCCAGTGTATCTATGATTTCATTTACATAACCTTTTTCAATCTTTTTTCCATCCAGTTTTACAGGAAGAACAATATTTTCCCATACATTCAGCATCGGAACCAGATTATACTGTTGAAATACAAATCCAATATTTCTACGCCTAAAAATAGTAAGCTCTTCATCTGTCATATGGCTTAAATTCTGTCCGTCAACAATGACCTGACCGGATGTTGGATTATCCAAACCACCAATGATATGAAGCAATGTAGACTTTCCACTTCCAGAGGTTCCAACAATCGCTACAAACTCCCCTTTTTCTACTTCCAGGTTTATACCATCAAGAGCCCTGACTTCTGTTTCTCCCTGCCCATATATTTTTCGTAAATTTACCGCTTTTAATATATTCATGTCATCCTCCCATCAAAAAAGCCTGTATTGATCTTTACAATACAGACTTTATCATAACAATGTCTCCATCTAGTTTCTGAAATGTCACAGTTTTGATACTATTCCTTCTTTGCTATCGGAAGAAACACAGAAAATGTAGAACCCTTTCCTCTCTTTGATGTCACTTTTATATACCCCTTTTGTGCCTGAATAATCTCTCTTGCAAGGAATAAGCCAATTCCTACTCCTGGCTGGTCTGCCACTGACAGACTCCGATAAAACCTTCCAAATATCTTTGGTATTTCTTCTTTTTCTATTCCAATGCCATCATCAATGATATCAATCTTTACAAAAAAAGAATACTGCTCGACTTTTATCTGAACATTTCCCCCACATGCTGTGTATTTAATCGCATTGTCTACAATATTTCCGAGTGCCTCCACGGTCCATTTTGAATCACACATAGCATGCAAATCCGTGTCACATAGGCTCAGAGTAATATTCTTCTCCCTTACTTTTACGTTAAACTGCTGCTGTATAGATTCAAGCATCTGCTTAATAGTAGTATCCTCCGAATGTACTGCGATAATTCCACTCTCCATCCGTGATAATTTGACCAATGATTGTATCAAAAAATCTAATTTGTCTGTTTGCTCCAAAATGGTAGCTATCTCCTCCTGATTTTCATGATTCGTTTCAGAGAGTATTTCACCATAAATTTTCAAATTTGAAATAGGAGTCAAAGTCTGATGCGCAATGTCAGAAATAAGTTTCTGTATCACTTCTTTTTGTTCCTGTTGGTTCTTTCGTGCCAGAAAGCTACTGTCTAAATGTTGTTTCATGCTGTTTTCAAGAGCAGAATACTTTTCTTCTGATATTTCTGTCCGTTCCAGTTCTCCATCTATGGCACAATCCAGCATTTGCTGCAGCCGGTTCAAAAGCTTTTTTTCTTTCTGATAAAAAATACTATGCCATAAGATTCCACTTAAAACAAATATTCCTACAATCAATATAATTATTTCTATCATCCATTCACCGCCCAGGTATAACCAATTCCATAGACTGTCTTGATATATTCAGGCTTCTGCGTATCATCTTCTAATTTGTCTCTGAGACGTTTGACTGCAACAGTCAGCGCATGAGCATCCACAAACTCTGTCTCTCCTTGCCATACCTCGTCAATCAGGTATTCCCGCTTCACTACTTTTCCTCTGTTTTCGCACAGCACTTTCAAGAGTTTTTGTTCTGTCTTACTAAGTTCAATAGGTTCTCCATCTTTGAAAAATTCCATTTTATCGAAATAGAACTCAAATCCATCAAGCTCCATAGAATTTTTAGCTGCTGCCTCTTTATTTCTAAGCTGCACAGACACTCTTGCACGCAAAACCATCAAGCTAAACGGTTTCGTAATATAATCATTTGCCCCAGCTTCCAATCCTGTTACAATATCTACTTCCATGTTATTTACTGTAAGCAGAATAATCGGCACCTGACTGTTTTTCCTTATTTCTCTTACAAAATCAATCCCATTCCCATCCGGCAAGTTCACATCTAATAAAACCAATGTGATATCTTCCTTTTTCAAGATTTCTCTAGCCTTCTGCAAAGTCTGGCACTGATAAAAGAAATAGGAATCATTCTTCAATGCGAGACGTATTCCATCATTTAATTTTTTGTCATCTTCAACAATCAGTAACTTTTCACTCATATTTTCTCTGCTTTCTTTCAAATTACGCTAATTGTATCATTGCCAGTTTTATAAATCAAATCATTAAATCAAAATCTCCGGCAGAAATTATCTTACAAACAGCGAAAAGCTTCCTCTGTTCTCCTGAAATCTCTGCCAGCAACTGCAACTTGCCGGATATGAATTCAGTGATCTTACAGTACTTCGTATTGAACAAGGAACACGCTTTGTACCGGATTATGAGGTAGTGGCTCTGCCGAATTTTTTCATGTATCTTGTGAATATCTCTTGGGTGTTAAAAATGAAAAATAAGCAGTGATCTGTAATCTACTCACAGACCACTGCTTATATTTTTGTTGAAACGATAACCTACACCCCATACCGTCTGTATGTAGATTGGCTTACTTGGATTATCCCCTATCTTCTCCCGAATATTCCGGATATGGCTCATGACGATGTTATAATCACCGAAATAGGGTTCTTCCCAAACAAGATCATAAATTTGCTCCTTACTAAACACCCTTCCCGGACTGCTTGCTAACAGATAAAGTATTTCAAATTCTCGATTTGTAAGCGTAACTTCTGTATTCCCAGTATTCAAGTCGAACGTCCGTGAGACTTGGCGCGTGATTCTGTATTCTTTGTGTTCCCCGTCCCAAGGTCTAACGCAACAACAACGGTTACTTTCTTCACAAGGCTCTTTTCTTTGTGATTTTCACCTATTTTTCTGAAACTGAAAAACTCTACAAAGTGCGTAAATTCAAGGATTTCTACATATTCTTCCTTTGTAGCAACACCACAGTCTCAACGGTACTTTCGTTGTCCCAACAAAGTTCCTGTGTTTCCCTGTCTCCAAAATACACCGGAAAACGGAACTTTATGTGCTTCAGGAATCTGCCATCCGGCTGCTCCTGCTCATAAATATCCACCTGTTCTACAAAGCTGTTAAGAAATTCTTTCTTCTCCAGGTCGGTGAACTTATCATATAGTTTATCAAAATATAAAAGGAATTGATAGACGTTTTCTTCTGATATTTTCTGTTGCCGGATATTCAGCAGGCGGTTCTTGACTTCTTCTATACTGTTCTCCACGCCTTCAATCTCATCATACAAACGGTATAACCTTGTCTCCATATCCTGATATTTCTTCTCATAAAATTTATCCATGATATCCAGATTGTCCATCTGCTGTCCAAGTCTTGCTTTTGCTCCGGTCAGCTGCCTGTGCTGCTTTTCCAATCCTTCAATCTCTTTTTCTATTTCTTCTGTATCAATTCTTGAACCGATTTTATTCAGAATTGCTTCTTCAAATTTAGGATTCTTCACCAGCTTCCGAATAACTTCTTCCACTGCATTGTTAATCTTCTCCTCACTCCATTGTTTACGATATCCACATTTATGACCATCTACCAGGCGACGATGTTTGCAGGCATAATAGAAATAATCCTTATATAAAGTTCCGTCTTTCTTTTTCTTTCGGTTCACGTTTCCATACATACCACTTCCACATAACGGGCATCTCAATATTCCAGATAAAATATGCTCATGATCGAGACTATGTGTCTTTTCATATTTCACACCTGTTTTTTCCCGTTTTTGATGTGCCAGCTCCCAGTCTGTTTCTGAAACAATCCCTTCATGGATACCATCGTGCAGCATATAATTTTCCTGCTTTACAATGCGGTATTCATTTCTTGTACCAGAAACTTTCTCGTTTTTCCTTCGTCCATAAGCCAGCTTTCCACAGTATACCGGATTATCCAGAACGCCTTTTATAAATGATGCGGCAAATGCGTCCAGTGTATTATTCTGTCGTTTTTTCTTTTTATATCCATGCTGGTTCAGCCATGCGGCAATCGCAGAGATTCCCATATTGGTATGAATAAATTTGTCATAGATCAGACGAATAATCTCTGCTTCGTCCTCTGCAATCTGCAATTCTCCATTTACTAATTCATAACCATACGGAGCAAATCCACCATTCCATTTTCCTTCCCTGGCTTTCTGCTTACGTCCTTCCATTGTCTGAACAAGGATATTCTCTCGTTCGATCTCTGCCACCGCAGACAGAACAGAAATCATCAGCTTTCCACTATCTTTTGAGCTGTCAATTCCATCTTCTACACAGATCAGATTCACTCCAAAATCCTGCATCCTCTGCAGAGAGTTTAATACATCTGCTGCATTACGACCGAATCTGGAAAGCTTGAACACCAGTACAAACTGTACCTCATCTGTTCCATTCTCAATATTATCCAACATTCTCTGAAATTCCGGTCTGCCCTCTACGCTCTTTCCAGACTTACCTTCATCTGAATACTCATTTACGATTTCCATATTCTGAAATTCCGCATATCTCTTGAGTTTTTCTTTCTGAGCATCCAGACTGTAGCCATCTACCTGCATGGTTGTGGATACTCTGGTATATATATCGCATTTAATCTTTTTATTCTTCATAATCTTCCTCGCAGTATAACTCTGTTTTATTGTCCCAACCTTATTTTAGTACTTGTTCCAACTATTTTCAATACTTATTTTCCGTATTGACGCATTTCTTCGCCAATCGTATAATTAAGTTAGATACAGAGCATTTCTGTTATCAAAATATTGCCCGCCCACCATTGGCGACTTATAAATGATTGGCTCGAAAATATTGTTCGCTTACCGGAAGCGTCTAATAAATGTCCGGCTTGAAAATTATTTAGAAATAATTTCTGTTTTTGATATTGTGTTTTTATCACACATTGCATATACTATAAATACACAAAAAAGCCAAAAAAGAGGAGGTGTTAGTATGGCTACTTCAAGTATTACTCATAATTTTGTCGTATCCAATCCAAATAGCGTAAAGCGTTTTGTCGCAGCAATTGACGAAGCCGACCGTGACCGCACACCAAAGCAGACACTTCCCGGACGTCAGTTAACGAACCCACAGGAAATCTTAGCTTTAATGTCAAAAAGGAAGAAAAAACATGTCTGATAAATATTTTACCGTTAATATTCGGGCATATTTGGATAAAGACGAACCGACATATATCGGAGAGGAAAGTCTTTACGACTTACTCTCCGATTTTTCTTGTCCCAAAAATCCCGATGTGGAATACTTTTTATTACATAATGCGATTGAGTTTACCAAAAAAGATCAATCTATCACTTATCTGGTATTTGATGCTGAAGATGCTTCACTGGTTGGTTATTTTTCACTTACAATAAAACCAATCTCTGTCCGTGCTTCAAATATCAGCAAGACAATGGCAAAAAAACTGTCCCGTGTCAGTATTTTGGATGAAGAAACACAATCCTATACTACCGCAGCTTACTTGATCGCCCAGTTGGGAAAGAACTATTCTCTTCCAAAGGAAAAACGAATTCCTGGAAATATTCTACTGGGATTTGCACTGGAAACCATATCCAGTCTCAAATATTCCGTAGGTGGCGTTATGGAGTTTCTTGAATGCGAAGATAATGAATTTCTTCTGAGCTTTTATACGCAGAATCATTTCAAGCCATTTGATACGCGTATTACCGCTTCTCAGAATAATGAGCCACACACTCTGCATCAGCTTTTAAAATTTATTTGATTTAAAAATGCATGAAAAAAGCGACAGTCTGATTTACATTTTGTATTTCAGGAAACTGCCGCTTCTTTTTCTTCCTTATTCTGTTTTTCTTCCTCCAACTCCCGGAGGACTTCAGCGCCGTACTTATCAATCATCCGTACCAGAAAATCAATGCACCGCTCAAATTCAATATTCTGTTGCATAAGCTCCTCCCGTTATTGTTTTGATCTGAGCTTATTTTACAGAACCTGCCGGAAAACCACATTGAATAGAAATTGATTGTAAATTGACACAATCAATTTAAAAATATCCGCATTTTCTTGAATCGAATATATGTTCGTGTTATGATAGATATACTTAATCTTAACTACGAAAGGGGAATTTCTATTGAATCGATGCGATTTTTCTTCTATTAGCACTTGCTTAAAAAATCATATCAGCGAAAGTAATCAAATGAGTCAGCCTGATTTTTTATACGAATTATTTGAAGATTTTATGGATGATCCGGCAAATCAGGATTTTTCTATGGATAATGGTCTGGTTTGTCGTTGGCTGACCGGTCAAGCAAAGATCAGTCCCAAAATATCTGCCTACTATTCCAAACCCAGTAATCAGAAAAAACTGGCAGAAACCATTCACCAGAATCTGCTTCCATTGATGTCTGACTGCAATATGGCTATGCAGGATATATACACATTATTTATACAAGATGACACCATCTCCGATGCCAAAAAGAAAAATCTGGCTTCTCTGTACAAACCAGCCAGCTCACGTCTGCTTTTTCTTGCAAAGCTGATTTCTTTTGGCATGGAGCGACAATTTATCAAACGTGATACTAAAAATCAAAAATTAATTGCCGGAGGTGCCCTGTCACCCATTGTGCTGGATTATATTATGGACAGTGAGGTTCCGAAACCATGCCGTCATTTTATCGGAAGAGATAAAGAACTAGAAGAATTATATACCATGCTTGAGGAAAACCGTCATGTTTTTCTTTGCGGAATTGCCGGTATTGGTAAAAGCGAACTTGCCAAAGCCTACGCAAAACATTACAAAAAGCATTACACTAACATTCTATATGTAGAATATACAGGTGATCTTCATCAGGACATTACTGACATGGATTTTATTGATGATCCACCAGAAATCAGCGAACAGGAACGGTTTCAAAGACATAACCGTTTTCTGCGTTCCCTGAAATCCGATACTCTGCTTATCATAGATAATTTTAATGTCACAGCTACACAGGACAGTTTTCTGTCAGTAGTATTAAAATACCGCTGTCAGATTTTATTTACGACCAGAAGTAATCTGAATGAATACTGTACTTTTCAATTAAAAGAAATAAAGGATATAAACATTCTTTTCCAACTGACATCTGCATTTTATTCAGAAGCAGACAAGTATCGTTCGACCGTCGAAAAAATCATAGAGACCGTACACTATCATACTTTTGCTGTAGAACTGGCTGCAAAACTTTTGGAAAATGGAATTTCAACTCCAGGTCAGTTATTAGCAAAACTTCAGGAAGAAAGAGCATCTCTCGATAATGAAGATAAAATTAAGATAATCAAGGATGGTCAAAGCAGTAAAGCCACTTATTATAGTCATATCCATACTCTATTTTCACTATATGCTTTATCCCGAAAACAGCAGGATATCATGTGCAATTTGTGTTTTCTTCCTTACACTGGTATTTCTGCCCGCATATTCGCCAAATGGCTGGAACTGCCTACCTTAAATGAAATTAACGACTTGATTGAAACTGGTTTTGTGCAGACAACTACACGTCACACAATCTCCCTGCATCCTATGATTAAGGAAATTGCCCTTTCAGAGACAAAACCATCTGTAAGTAGCTGTCACATATTACTGGATTCTTTACAGAAAATATGTTTAATGCATGGAATTGAAGTCGATTATTACAAGAAGCTGTTTCAGACAGCAGGAAACATCATAGAATTGATTGAAAAAGATGATATACCAAAATATCTACTTTTTCTGGAAAATGTTTTTCCATATATGGATAATTATAATTACCAGAAAGGTATGAAAGAAATCATTCAGGAATTAAAAAATTTTTTGAAGCCTAAAGACATTGGCACCGATTCTGACCGGGCATTGTTACTGGATTTTCAGGCTACTCTTGAAATCAAGCCAGAAAAAGCAATAAAACTGGAAAAGGATGCACTTGCCCAGATAGAAAATATCACTGCTGACAATGCTCGCCTTGTTTCCAACCTTCATGCCAATCTCGGTGGACTTTACCGCATGAACGGTCATCCCGATCTTGCAAGAGAACACATGGAAAAAAGTATCTCACTGCTTGACCAATTTAACCTGCTTCATATAAATGACAGCATACCTCAGATTGCCAATTATGCAATGTTCCTGACAGAACAGCAGGAACCCGAAAGAGGCATCTCTGAATTGCAAAAATTATCCGGCATCATCAAGGAATACCATTCCGATGACTGTCTGGATTATGCCAAAGTACAGGAAACCCTTGGAACCATTTATCTGATGACTGCCAATCTTCCGCAAGCCAAAACACATTTTAAAAGAGCTTTCAAAATATATGAAAAGATCTGGGCTGATGAACCAGAAATGATTGAAGCAAAATATCAGGAAATTCAGGAGTTATATCCACAGATTGGATTTTGCATTGGAAAAAATCTATCCGGTCTTTTAACAAAATAAGCATAATTTACGGCGGGCAACTTGCCCGCCGTTATATTCAACTATTCGTCAAATAAATATATGCATCTTCCAAAGTGATATCATTATCCAGGACACAATTCTCATTTGGCTTTCCTTTGCTTAATACTTTCATATGAATTCCATTTTCTACATACTGCTTAGATGATATAGAATAATTGGCTTCTAACAAACGGGCTTCTTCTGCATTTTGTACCGTACAATTCCAAACACAGCCCTTTGCATTTTCCAGCAACCCACTCACGCTTCCAGAATATAAAAAACTTCCCTTTTTCATAATGGCAAGCTGTGTACAGGTTGCTGCTAAATCTTCTACTACATGAGTGGAAAACAGCACAGTTCTATCCTTTGAAAAATCAACCAAAAGATTGCGGATCCTGATTCTTTCTTCCGGATCTAACCCGGTGGTAGGTTCATCAATAATCAAAAAATCCGGATTATTAAGAAGTGCCTGTATGAGTCCGACACGTCTCTTCATACCACCAGATAATTGCCGCATTTTTTTATTCTGATGCTCTGTAAGAGAAGTCTTTTCCAGATAATAGGTAATTCTTTGTTCGAGGTCATTTCTGGCTACTCCTGACAGTCCCCCCATATATACAAGACATTCTTTCACCGTAAGATTCGGATATAAGTCGATTTCCTGTGGAAGATAACCAATCTTTTTCTGTATTTTCTCATAATTTCCCTCGTTATACAGAATTCCATCAAGGGAAACCATTCCTTCCGTTTGTTTTAAAACAGTTGTAAGAACCCTCATCAAAGTGGTTTTTCCGGCACCATTCTCACCCAAAAGTCCGTAAATTCCCTTAGGTATTTCAAGAGATGCCTTATTTACTGCAACTACACCATTTTTAAATCTAACTGTTAAATCATTTATTCTAATACTCATAATCTATCCTCTTTTCTTTAAAGTCATTGGTAATACTGCAAATAAAAACAGCCCCGCTATAAAAGACACAAGCGTTCCATAAATCCAACTCTCGGACATTAATTGAGTAGGTTCACAAAAGCTGAAAGAAAACAATCCCAGATTTCCGAAAAATGAACTTCCCGCTTTTGATATAAGTCCAATGACAATTCCAAATAAACATCCAATACCTGCCCACATATTTCGAAGCAATGTACACAAAATCACAGAGCATATACTCCAAAGCCAGATAGTTCCAAACATTGCAATGAAATATAAAAGAAATATCTGAATACCCGAAATGCCTTCGTTTACACTGCCCGGTTTTTGCCAGAAAAACAAAACATATCCAACACAGGAAAGTATTAATAAATATAATATTTGAACGCCCACTCTCTGCGATATTACTTTTAACTGCTTTTTTTGATCATACAAATGAAATACATCGGCACGCTTACTTTTTACTTCCATCAAATATGTGTCACTACAAAAAATAATTGTTAAAAATGCTATTGGCGACTGAATCGCTGAACCGATTTCTTCATAGTATATAATCGGATGAATAGCACACAATATCAGTATAAATGCACATGAATAAAAAATCTTATATAACGACAGGCAGTTTTTTAGTTCCGTTTTCAATGAACCCTCCTCCTTTTCCAGATTGTAACAGAAATACATACTAATATAACTGATGAAATTACAAGAATAATCTGATTTATGTTTGACATTTTGGCTACATGTGTTTCAAAAAATCTGCCAGGGAATCGCACCATAATAGAGAACGGTCTCATATAATAAATATCATTCTTCATGGTCAGCATATTTGAATATATAATGTGTAAAAACAAGATTGGTGCTGCCGGAAGCGGATTTTTAAATATTACTGCTGTAATTGTATAGACACAACATATCATCAAAAGATTCGGAATAATATAGATCAGAGAATTCACGCAAAAATCAATTGGTGTTACTGGAAAGCCCGATTCTAAAGACGTTTTCAAACACAGCATAAAGAATATAACATTCAAAATCACTAATACTCCCAGCATACTAATGAATCCACTTATTACTTTCCCACATATATATTGGACTGCCGTAACAGGCTTTGTATGTAATAATTCATAGGTACTTTTTCGTGTATCCTGAATAAATAAAAATGATAGCAAGACTGTTGCAAAAAAGGCCATATGCAATCCTGCAAAATCCGTAAATTTTTTGGCAAAGTACCAGGAAAAAGAATGTTCGGATAATTTCCGCTCGATATAATGATTGATTTCTTCTGCTGTCCCCTTATGAATTTCAAGGTCCTCATAAGCATATATTGCATTATAATAGCCATATTGGGATTCCAAAAACTCAGAAGCAGTCTTTACATCCATATTCTGAATTTCTTTCATTACATGATCTGCTTCCTGCCTGCTAAATCCAAAACCATTTTTGGAGGTGTCCATTAACGTCTCTTTGATCGTATCTTCCCACTCCCTTCTTCTTTCTTTATCATCAGATGTGGGAATGTACCCATCCATGACATCAGCATCTTCCAATGCTACGTCATTTTGTGTGATCTGTTCATTCTGTTTGATATAATGAATTTGCAAATACGATGACAGACATTGATACATACTGGCAACTATAATAATCAAGCCAATCCACAAAACAGGGTTCTTGAAATAATCAAGTATACTTCTTTTTATGATTGTTTTCATTGTATCTCTTCCTTTCTTTATTTCTTTAACAACATCATACAAATCAATTCTCAATAAATTCACAACAAAAAAGACTAAAACCACTTTATTTGCGATTTCAGCCTTATAAAGTATTTTTATTCAGCTTTGAAAAGAGCTTCTACATGAGCACCGCCTTGTCTGGCATTATATATTTTCAAATTTCCTCCATGCTTTTCACAGAAAATACGAGAAATATACATACCAAGGCCAAAATGCTTTAAATCATCTTGTGGATTCTTATGATAAAATGGCTCTGTTACTTTTTCCTCAGTATCCACAAATCCTATTCCATCATCTTCAACAGAAATTATAAGAAAACCATCCTTTTTCTTTATCTGCAAAGCAATACTTTTTTGTGCATATCGAACCGCATTTTCCAGTAAGTTGTCTGTCACTTCCATGACAAGTTCCTCATCCACTTTCACAATGTTTTGTTCCTGCACTCTTTCTACCTTACATAATTTACTTTCCTTCTTGGACAGCATGGCAGCTTCTGCCTCAATCTTTTTTGCCAGTTCCGATAACTCTATCTCTGAGCATTGCAGTTCCCTCTGTTCTAAATGGGACATTTTTCTCATGTTTTCCGTGAAATGCTCTATACGGTCAATCTGATACATGCCTGTTTGTAAGATATCAATAACATCCTCTGTTTTTATACTCTCGGCAGAAACAAACTCTAAGAGCATTTCCTGATACCCACGCAATATGGAAAGTGGAGAACGTATATCATGTGCAATTGCATTCCGCAAAGCCTTCTCGTCATCAATCATTCGCCACATCTTTCTGTTGTTATCTGCTAAATCACTTCGCATCATTTCAAATTCTTTACACAAAGTTCCCATCTCATCTTTATTTTCATAGGACACATGAAAATCCAGTTCATTATCTGCAATCATTTGTGAGGCATCTTTTAGTTCCTGTAGAGGTGTCTTTAACTTATTTTTATAAAAAAAGAATACCGCAACAACACTCCCAACAATCGAAAAAATCAGTACCGAATATGTTTCCATAAAGTCACACATTTCCGAAAGATGATAGTCCAAACGATTCATCTGCGATTGATTAGGTCTTGATATCTCAATCTCGTATTTCTTTCCATATTGCTGAAACACGTCCGTATAATCTGCATAATCAATATATTTTTCCCATATTTTATTCTGCATATTTCCTGCAAAATGAACTGTAAATCCAGATAACAGAAATGCTGCCGTTAAGCTGATCACAAAATAAAGCAGAATTGTTTTTTTCAGTGACAAGTTTCTTATTTTTTCCATCGGTATCCAATCCCCCAGACAGTTTCTATGTATTCTTTTTCTGAATAATCCGCTATTTTTTTCCTTATACGCCGTACTAATTCCGTTATCGTTCTACTGTCCCCTTCCGCATCATATCCACAGACTTGTGCATATATACGTTCTTTATCAAACACCTGCCCTGGATGCATGGATAAGAATTCAATAATCTGATATTCAATTTTTGTGAACTCCATCCTGTGTCCAGCTATAGCTACTATTTTTTCAGAATAATCAATCAGCATTTCATCCATGAAACGGTATTCCGTTTTTTGTTGATGCCTTTCTTCTCTCTTTATGTTTGTGACAATCCTTGCTTCCAACTCCCGAAGACTAAATGGTTTCGTAATATAATCATCCCCACCTGAAAGCAACCCATTAATTTTATCATCTTCGTCAACTCTTGCTGTCAGAAATAAAATTGGACATAACACTTTACTGCGTATCAGACGACATACTTCAATCCCATCCATGCGTGGCATATTGATATCCAACAAAATAATATCCGGTTTCATTTTTATTTTATTTAATGCTTCCATTCCATCTGTAGCCGTAATGGTTTCATATTGTTTCATATTAAAATAACTACAAAGCATTTTCACCAATTCTTTATCATCATCGACAACTAAAATCTTGTATTTCATCCAAACCACCTCCAGTATCCATATTATACGATAAAAAACAATGAAATCACAACAAGAGTACATGAAGAACGTAAGCACAATATATCTTTTTTCTCAATTCCTGCTCAATTTCCCCTCAATGCCTTTTTCCTCCGATTTTCGTATGCTTATCCCACAGCAGAGCAGTACCACACCGGTACGACCTGCTGAATCAATCAATACGAAAACGGAGGTATTTTTTATGCGAGAACTCAGAAACACCAAAATCATTGCTGTAGATCATGGCTACGGCAATATGAAAACAGCAAACACCGTCACCCCAACCGGCATCAAAGCCTATGAAACTGAACCAATCTTCACCGGGAATATTCTGGAATACAACGGCATTTACTACCGGATCGGCGAAGGACACAAAGAATTTATCCCGGATAAAGCTATGGACGAAGAATATTATCTTCTGACGCTAATGGCTATTGCAAGGGAACTGAATGTCTTTTCCATCCGTGAAGCAGATGTTCATCTGGCTGCCGGACTTCCTCTGACATGGATCAGAAATCAAAGAGAAGCTTTTCGTTCCTATCTGCTCCAGAATCCAGAAGTCCATTACCGTTTCAACGGCAAAGAATATCATCTCCGCTTTGTGGGATGTAACCTTTACCCACAGGGATATCCGGCTATTGTAAACCACCTTGGAAATTTCAAGGGAACTAATCTCCTTGCAGATATCGGAAACGGAACCATGAACATTCTGTATATCAACAATAAGAAAGCACAAGAAAGCCGATGCTGGACAGAAAAACTTGGTGTAAACCAATGCATGATTGCTGCAAAGAACGCTGTTCTGGACAAATTTGGAGTGAAGATTGAAGAATCTACAGTAGAACAGATTCTGCGGTTTGGAACAGCTGACATTTCAGCACCATATATGGATTGTATCAGTTCTATTGCCAGACAGTATGTGGCAGAACTTTTTTCCACACTCCGCAAATATGAATACAATCCTGACCTAATGCGCCTGTATGTAGTTGGCGGCGGTGGATGTCTGATCCGTAACTTCGGAACGTATGACAAATTACGAGTCACCATCATTGATGACATCTGCGCCACCGCCAAAGGTTACGAATCTCTGGCTTATATGAGCCTGAAAAGGAGGGGATAAACCATGCAGAACAATATCCGCAACACAAACCTGCGCTTTAATCTGGACAAAGAACAGCAACGGAGAGCCTGGGAATATTTACAGACGATGGACAGGCAGGATTTTAAATCTTACAGTCAGGTAATCTCTCTTGCACTGGTAGATTATTTTGACCGCTACTACCGCACACAGGCTGATCCTTATCTGGAAACAAGAGAACGGGAAGAACTTTTTGTGAAACAGATTGTAGATGCAGTGGAAAACAGTCTGAAACAGGCATTGCCACTTTTTCTTTCCGGACTGACTGCAGGCATGGCGCAAAGGGAGCCCCAAATCAGGGCATCCTTTCCAGCACCTGAAAATTCACAGCCAGATAGTGATGTAGACTGGGATTTTCTTGGGGAATAAACCCTTTTGATTGGAGGTGAGCACATGACTGACTTTCTGACAGCAGACACCAACCTGCCATCTTATATGATGTTTCCCCGTTTCCTTCTGGACATGGAAATAAACGAAACTGCCAAAATGCTTTATATTATCCTGCTCGACCGGGCAAGGCTTTCCCAGAAAAATGAGGGGTGGTCAGATACAGACGGTCATGTGTTCATTTACTTTACGATTGAAGCACTGGCAGAAGTTCTCCACAAAAGCCAGATGACGGTTAAAACTGCTCTGGCAGTACTGGAAAAACAGGAGCTTATCTTCCGAAAACGGCAGGGTCCCGGACAGCCCAATCGGATTTATGTAAAACTCCCAAAAGAAACCATCCACTATACAGACAGATTTCTTTCCCTAAGACAGACAAAAAACTGTCCTATTGACAGACAGGATTCTTTCCCTGATACAGACAGAAAACTGTCTGGTAATAAGAAAGAGATAAAAAAGAACAATTTAGCAATAAGAGGGAGTAAGGAGCCACTCTCACCCTATGGAAAATTTCAAAATGTTTTTCTGTCAGAAAAAGAGCTTGAAGATATCCGGCAGACAATCCCTGACTGGAAGGATTATATTGAACGCTTATCCGGTTATATGGCTTCTACCGGAAAGCAATATCAGAACCACGCAGCTACCATCATCAGTTGGGCAAGACAGGATCATCCTGCTTCCCGACAACGAAATTACGAAAGTGAGGAATACGAAACATTATGACAAAATTTATAGAAAAACCAACAGCTATAACCCCAAACAGAGAGCTTCAGTCTGATGAATATTTTAACGAAACAGACCACCTGATCTACTGTTCCAAATGCAATACGCCAAGGCAATGCAGGCATGAATTACAGGGAAAGGTTCTTATTCCTTCCATCCGCTGTAAATGCCAGCAGGAAATCTTTGAGCAGGAAGAAGCCCAGAGAAAACTTCATGAAAAACAAATGGAAATAGAGCATCTTAAAACCAGCGGCTTACAGGACAAAGCACTCTATGACTACACTTTTGCCAGGGATAACGGCATCAATCCGGAAATAAAACTGGCACACAATTATGTAAGCAACTGGGAAGAGATGAGAGCAAATGCTTCCGGACTTCTCATCTGGGGTGATGTCGGTACTGGAAAATCTTTTTTTGCAGGCTGCATTGCCAATGCCCTTCTGGAAAAAGGCGTTCCTGTACTGATGACCAACTTTTCCCGAATTCTAAATACCCTTACCGGAATGCATTTTGAAGACAGAAACCAGTTCATCAACAGCTTAAACCGCTACAGTCTTCTGATTATTGATGATCTCGGAATTGAGCGGAACTCTGACTTTGCACTGGAACAGGTATTCAATGTGATCGACAGTCGTTACCGCAGTAAAAAGCCCCTGATCATAACGACCAATCTCACTTTATCAGAGCTGAATAACGCCGCTGATATCGCACACAAACGAATTTATGACCGTATTCTGGAGAGATGTATTCCTGTCCGTATCAATAACCGGAATATTCGTCAGGACAATGCAACAGCTAATTTAAAACAGGCAAAAAGAATTCTGTTAAACAATCATGCTCCGAACAAGAACTGAAGCAAAGAAGCATAACACGATAATTATTCTTCACTGACAGTGGTACTACTTTCTTTCCTTATTTATCACCAGAAACATGCCACTGTCAGTTATCCGAAACTATAGTACCAAACCATAAGATTTTAAAACCAATACTGCCCGGATACGGGCATAAAAAGGAGGTGCCAGATATGGCAGATAAAAAAATCATGACACCAGAAGAAAAAGCACTTTTACAGGCAAGACACCGCCAAGAAGAAGCCGAAGCAAGAAATCGCAAAAAAGAACGTGATGCCAGAACACACCGATTAGTCCAGGAAGGAGCCATTTTGGAAAGTATTGTTCCCCATATTAAAGAAATGGATTTGGATTCCCTGAAACGGGAGCTGATAATCCGGCTACGAGGAATGTAAACGCACAAGTTCTACTCCCGAAGGGCGCACTTACTCACCACCCGATAAATCGGGCGGTGGTATCCCCTACGGGGCTCGTGCGCTCTGCCGAGGGCTTTTCCGCTGTTGCAGGCAACATCGAAAGGAGGTGCCAGATATGGCAATTTATCATATGCAAGCCAAAGTTGTCAGCCGTGGTTCCGGACGTTCCGCTGTCGCAGCTTCTGCTTATATGAGCTGCAGCCGGATGTACAATGATTATGATGGTATCCAGCATGACTATACCAGAAAGCATGGGCTGATCTATCAGGAAGTGATGCTTCCTCCAATTGCTCCATCCAAATGGATTGACCGGGAACAACTCTGGAACGCTGTGGAAGAAACCGAAAAGACCAAAGACAGCCGACTGGCAAGAGAATTTGTTGTCGCACTCCCTGTTGAGTTGGATAAAGACAGCAATATTTCTCTTCTTCAGGATTTTATTAAAAAGAATTTTGTAGATATGGGGATGTGTGCTGATTTTGCCATTCACGATACAGATGGTCACAATCCCCATGCACACATTCTTCTTACTGTCCGACCACTAAATGAAAATGGAACATGGCAGTATAAAACAGAAAAAGAATATCTCTGTATCAAAGATGGAGAAGAAAAAGGATTTACTGCTTCTGAATTTAAAACTGCTCAGAAACAGGGATGGGAAAAGCAATATGGCTATAAAGTTGGGAAAAAGAAAGAATATCTGACTTCCTCTGCCGCACAGGAAAAAGGATATGAACGGATTGATAAACACCCCAAGAGCAGCCGATATGGCAGACAGAATCCTATTTCCGAACAATGGAACAGTGATGAACAACTTTGCATCTGGCGGGCAAACTGGGCAGATGCTGTAAATAAAATGCTTGCACGTAATCAGATAAATGCTACCATTGATCACCGCAGCTTTGCAGATCAGGGAATCACCGAACAGCCAACTATCCATGAAGGCTACATTGCCCAGAATATGGAAAAGAAAGGCATGATAGCAGACCGCTGTGAAATCAACCGTCAGATTCGTGCGGATAACAAAATGCTCCGAGAATTAAAAGCAAAAGTAGCAAAACTGGCTGAAGCTGTAGAAAAGTCTATTCCAATAATTGCAGAAACATTGGAAGCAATCCGAAATCACATGATTTTTACACAATATCATTTGCTCCACAATGAGATGCAAAAAAAAGTGATCCATGACTGGATGAATCATTTTAATCCAATACTGAATAAATACAACACCGTTAAAAAGAAACTCAAAGCTAAAGTTACAGAACGGAAAGAACTGAATGTGCAAAAGGATAAAACCAGTATTTTGAATCCCATCCAGCATATAAAATTAAATCAGCAGCTTACCACTATTACCGAAGAAATCGAAGAACTGAAATCAAGGAAAGAGCAGCTAATCTTCCAGGCAGAATGCTCTACAGATAAAGATATGACGAATCTATCCAAGAAATACGACCAGATGAAGAACAATCTTGATATCCTAGATTCTCAGGGCATCTCGCTCAAAAAACAGCTTGAAAAAGATGCTGCCGCTTTCCGAGAAGAAAAATTTCGTCCTGAACCTGAACAGTATACAGAATTGCTGGACACCAGAATCCAGATACGTCCTGATTTTCGGGATAAGCTGATCGAACAGCTCAAAGGTACTTTCGGTAAGTATTATGACTATCACCGCCGTGATATTGCAGCCGATGAGGTGGATTATCTCAATGTGGAGGATCCTGATGTTTTCTCTCATCGTGCATGGGAACTTGAATATCAGAGGAAACAGGAGATGCGACGAAATCAGCCTATTCGATCTAAGAAAAGGTCACATGATATGGAATTATAATTTGTTTCTTCTTTGACCTCTTATAAACACAAGAGCTGAACAAATAGGAGTTTTCGTCCTATCTGTTCAGCTCTTTGTTTACTTATTATAGTTTATCCTCTCGGCGGAAACGGATCATTTCCATATGAATCTCTTTCTCTAATTCTCCCATTTTTTCCATGAATAAACAGTTCAGATTCTTGGTTCCTAGCTATTTCTCGTGCTCTCTGTATAGCTTTAGCCTGTGTATCAGTTCTAACTGTTGCTCTTGTATTGTTCTCACCCTTAACTTGCCAGCCACCTTCTTTATGTGGCGTTACATGTTGATTTTTTCCCATTTATGCTACCTCCAACAAATCACGTATTTCTTGTTGCCAATTATTATTATGAATTATTCGTACATCTTGCAAATTCTCTTTTAAAATTTCGGCTTTAGTAAGTTTTGAAAGTTCTTCCCAATTTTTTCCAAAAACATATGTGGCATTGTTCGGATAAACGCTTTCCAAAACATATATGTTCCTATGCATGAATCCAAAAATCACATACCCATGAAATCCAGATTTCCCATATGCTCTAAAATCAGGCTGAAAAGAATTTATAAACTCACATTTATCAATTAGCAATTTTTTCGCAGTCTTACTACTTTTAGCAGATACTTTTTGTAAATCATCTTGCATCCTTTTCCACGGATAATCTCCACTTGGTAACACTTCCCAATTCAGCTTTATAATTCGGGTAGGCATCACATTTTCAAAATTCTCAGTTAATATTTCACACTCTTCAAAATTAGTAAGAAAAATATTAATCGTATTTATCAGCAACTTTTCATTATCATGACAATATGAAATGAAATCCGTCATTACCATCAACTGGCCTTGTTCATCATATTTCAAGAACAATTCCACACTGTATGGCTCGAATTTTATTCTTGCATATCTCTCACGAGGAATGGTAACAAAATCCGTCACCTCTCTTGTCTCTCCACGGCCTGCCCACTCATGTCGCGTCCACCATAAAGTTTGTGTATACTGTTCTTTCGGTTTTGTTTTATCCTTAATATAAAAAGGCTCTGCATTTCTCTTCAGCGTCGGATTTAACATGGATGGTAAAACTCTCTCGCCTTCAATTAAATCCTCCGAAAATCCCAGTTTCACTAATATCCCTTTAAATCTCGCTGCATCACGTAGTACCATCATCAGATTCTTTCCCTCTTCAACATGGTTCAAACATGATAAACTATTAATTCTTTTCTTTTTAATAATCAAATTATTTCCTCCATTTTATATAAAAAATATATCTATATGAAAAGGAGAAATGACCAAAGTACTTATAAATTTAATGGCGCAATAGCTACCATATTACTACAATTCCGTCATATATTTTATCTCTCCTGTATTAAATTTTTATTGAAAGTTTGTAGTAACCATGGTATTATTGGTTTGGATTATTTTATATTGCGCCATGGTCATTTCGCCCATGGTTACTACATTTGGTAGATATCTACCACCTGAACCAAAGTTGGCGCTTTGGTTCTTTTTTTATTACAAATTCTGAGTATTGGGAATCGCTCCAAATACTCCTTGTAAGTATTTCGCAGCAATATTATCATTGCTTCTCACATTTGGATAATCGCTTAATCTGCACATGCTTGTTTCTCCATACTGGTTCTTATCTGTAAACCATACCTGATCTCTCCGTACTCCATCGAGTAGCAGTGTGTCATGTGTTGTACATATTAACTGTGCATGATGCGGATTAGATTCATTAGAATTAAACAAACCAGCTAAAAGCTTTACTAAATTAGGATGTAAACCATTCTCTATTTCATCAATAAATAACGTACTTCCAGCATCTAATGCCTCAAAAATAGCAGGTAAAACTCTCAGCATTCGAATAGTTCCATTTGATTCATACTTCAAAAATGGAAGTTCTATCTCCCCAACTTGTTTATGATCTTTGTAAGTAGCATGAAGTGATTGAACACTTACATGTATGTTTTTGATGACCAGCTCTTTGTTCTCTAAATCGTCTTCACTCAATACATGTTTATCCATTTTTGATTCCAAATCAACCTTTAAATTTGTCAATGTGGGATCAGCTATTTTTAAATACTTGAGATATCTTTCTATTGCTTCCTCATTAGTATTTTCTTCATCAAAATCCGGTGCATTTCCAACCGAAGCCATATTTATCACACGATAATTCATTATTTCATTCAGAATCATACTTGCTAAAGGATTGTTTAACATAGCCGCCATTGCCAAGCATAATGCGTCTTCTCTAACAACAGATACCATATTCTTGAAACTAGACAATCCGGAGCGAAGTACTATGTCTTCATATTTTGGAGAAGTCCTCTTAATAAGTACTTCTGTCCGTTTCTTCTTTTTGGTCAAAAGCTCTTTTTGAATTTTTCCATCCTGAATTGCAAATGAATAAGTGTATAAAATTTCCTCGATAATCACCTGAATCTCAAAATACGTCTCTTTACTTTTACAATCAATATCAAACTTAAAAGTTTCGATTGGTGCTGCTAGTTCTTTCTTAATTGCAGGAACTTCTAATAGCTTATTATTATTAGCTCCCAACACAGTAGACATTATTATCATCTTCTGCATTTTCGTAAGTGCTGCCAAATAATTTGTTTTTCCAGAACCATTTGCTCCATAAATGTATGAAATTTTATTATAGTTCTGTCCAGAGACTTCAAATGTATTTTCCTCTAAGAACTCTTTTTTCAAATTCTCCGCAAGGGTTGTGATTCCAGTTATCTCCTTGAATGGACCTGTATTTCCTACTGAAAATGAAACAAACATAATTACACCATACCTTTCTACATCTTGGATTATACCTTCCCCCATCCAATCTGTCAATAGTTATTTTATATTTTCGTATTTTTTTACGATTTTCAGCTTTACCATAGCTCATTTCAATAAAAATCAAATAAAATATATGTATTTAACGCGAATTATGTCATTAACACCTGTCACCAATTTTAGCTGCCAAGAAATAACAAAGGGACTGTCCAACAGTCCCTCAGCTATTATTTATAAATTATTTCATGACGCACAATCTCTTCTGCAGAATTCCGGACATTATTTACCGCTCTAACCCATTCCATCTGGTCACGAGCTTTCAATTCTTCCGTAATGCCCTGCTTCTCCATCATCTGACTCACCAGAATATCCATTCTCTCCTGTGCTTCATCGTCCACAGTATTCAGATGTTCTGTCAGTCTGTCTTCCAGCATATACAGTGAATACATTGCCGGACGATGCTCTTTCAGATATGTTTTCCGCATCATTCCATATTTCCCATAATGCGGTTCTTCATCTGTACTGACAAGATTCGGATAGTAAATTCCGTCTGCGCCAAGTGTGTAGGTTCCACCCATTTTTTCAAATGTGCTTTTCATGTGTTATTCCTCCTTGAAATCAGCGATGTCCTTAGATCATCGCATAATATTTCAGGGCAGCCTTGATAGCATCTTCTTTCTCTTTCGGGCATTGCGGAACTCTTGCATTTTCTGATTTTGAAAGATTATAGTTTTCTCCCACTTCAATTCCACATTTGCGTTTTACCTGAGAAATATATAAACTTGAAACCTTCAAGCCAAATTCTTTCAGCACATAATCTTTGATTTCCTGATAGGTTGCTTTCAACTCGGCACTGGTGGCATCCAGCTCGTCCAGGTCTAAGTCGATCTCTATCGTGTCATCTGGTTTTTGTTGGGACAAAAGAACAACCGTCTCCACATGCACCGTTCCAGGAAACATATCCACCAAACAAGCTCTCTTCACCTCATACCCTGCTTCCCTAAACACAAGCAAATCACGCATAAGGCTAGTAGGCTTACAGCTTACATACACCATTTCATCAACATTAAAGTTAATAATCTTCGTCAAAGCCTTCGGATGAATACCATCACGAGGAGGGTCAAGTACAAGGATATCTGGTTTCTTAGTTAAGTTATCCACAACCTTGAGGACATCACCAGCGATAAATTCACAATTATCTAAGTGATTGTCCACTGCGTTTTTCTTAGCGGCTTCAACGGCTTCTTCGACGATTTCGACTCCGACTACTTTGCTGGCTACCGAGGCGAGCATCTGGGCAATGGTTCCGGTTCCGGTGTAGAGGTCATAGATGAGTTTGTCTTTTGTTTCGCCGACGTATTCCCTTACTTTATCGTAGAGGACTTCTGCTCCTAATGTGTTTGTCTGGAAGAAGGAAAACGGGGAGATTTTGAAACGCATATTGTAAAGGTATTCATAGAAATAGTCCTGTCCGTAGAGTGTTTTTGTCTCGTCACTCTGTACAACATCTGCAAGGTTGTCGTTTAATGTGTGCAGAATGCCGACTACTTTTCCATCAATTTTCTGGGAGAGAATCATATTGACAAATTCAGATTCATCCAGTCTGCTCTGTGTCGTAGTGACAAGATTGATTAAAATATCGCCTGTTTTTACGGAACGGCGCATTACAAGATGACGAAGAAATCCTTCGTGGCGGATTTTGTGGAAGTAGGTTTCGCCTTTTTCTTTGAAGTATTTTAAGATTGCCTGAAGAAGTACGTTGAAATCAGGGTCTACGATGCGGCAATCGTCTAATGTTACGATATCATAGAAGCTGTTTTTCTTATGCATTCCGAGTGCAAGCGGGCCATCTTTTTCTTCGTCACCAAATGTGAATTCCATCTTGTTTCGGTAGCCTTCTGTAATCGGGCTTCCATAGATATTTTCGATATCAAAAGAAAGACCGTTCTTTTCGATCAGTTCTTCTACCTGACGTTTCTTTAAGTCAAGCTGCTGTTCGTAAGAAAGATTCTGGTAACGACAGCCACCGCAAATTCCAAAATGTTTGCAGGCTGCTGGCTGCTCTATCGGGGATGGCTCGATGACTTCAAGAAGTCTTCCTTCGATTTTATCTCGTTTCTTTTTATTAATGGAGAAGCGTACTATCTGACCTTCTAACGCATTTTTTACGATTACTTTCTGCCCCTCAATATCTATAATTCCTTTATTAGGGAATTCGATTCGGATGACTTTCCCCTCAAAAATATCTCCTTTTTTCATAAAATAATTCCTTTCTATATACACAAAAAATGGAAAGGATGCTGCAATGTACATCCTTTTCCATTATATTCAAGAACGCCCCGGCTTTCTTGCACGAGTACATTTATATTATTTTTTAAATTTTCAGTTCGGTAAATTTGGATTTATAATATCCGTGTCCGTAATGTGCCTCGCCTTCATCATCGATTTCCATAATGAGAAATGTTGGCATATGATCAGGTTGTCTTGGGTAAGAAACGCTTCCCGGATTTAATATTGTTACATCTTCATCGATTTCGATATATGGTTTATGGGTATGCCCAAACATAACGATATCTATATGATTCTGAAGTGCATACTGTTTTAATCTCTCTACACCACGGTACACACAAAAAGTATGTCCGTGGACAACCAGCACTTTATAATCGCCAATATTAAAAATGTCTTGTGCAGGAAGATCAAGATTATAGTCGTTGTTTCCGGAAACCATATGTACCGGACAATCTACCAATGAACGGATATAATCGTCTCCTCGCTCTACATCTCCACAATGGATGAGCATATCGATTGGTCCAACCTGCTCGATTACTCCTGCCACATCGTCATTACGTCCATGCGAATCACTGATTACCAAAATTCTCATTTTCTTTTCACTCATCTATTTATAAAATCTCCTTTATCTGGCGCAATGCCTTTCCACGATGACTGATTTCGTTCTTTTCTTCTGCTGAAAGCTGAGCCGTTGTCTTTCCTTTCTCTGGAAGATAGAAAATAGGGTCGTAACCGAAACCATTTTCTCCGGCTGGTTCCTGTGCGATTCTTCCCTCAATCGTTGCCCGGCGTGTCTCTACTCGTCCATCTGGAAATGCCGCTGCGATCACGCAGACGAAACGAGCACTTCTTACGATATCAGGGACGCCATGCAGTCTGTCTAAAATAATCTGATTTTTAATGCGATAAGATGTATTCTCTCCCATATAGCGGGCTGAATATACTCCTGGCTCTTTATTCAGATAATCTACTTCTAAACCGGAATCATCTGCTAATACGAGACTGCCTGTTGCTTCCATTACAGTTTTTGCCTTGATGATTGCATTTTCTTCAAATGTTGTTCCATCTTCCACGATGTCAACATCTACTCCGGCTTCTTTCATGGAAAGAATCTCGTAATCTAAATCTCCGAGAATTTCCCGGATTTCCTTCATTTTTCCTTTATTTCCTGTGGCAAATATCAGTTTCTTTTTCAAAATGCTGCCTCCCAAAAAACTTGTGCTTTTTATATCACTTCTAACATTTTCGATATCTTCATATTAAATATTTTCTGCTAAGTATTCTCGCATTAAAGTACACTTGAAAAAATACTCATACAGATTATTCTTCCGGCTGTACCAATTTCTTTCTTCTCGGTGGTTTTGGTCCTGGAAACATGTAGAAATATGTCTTCATCATTCCGTTATAAATCTTTCGGTTCTTCGCCGCTTTCTTTCCGATGTAACGCTCTGCATCTTCATAAGCAGTGATGACATACTCAGACCAGCCGTCAAGTCCTGCGAAAGCTTTTCCCATATCACGGTAAAGTGCTGGTAAATCTTCTTTTTCCTCTAAACGCTCGCCGTAAGGAGGGTTCGTGATTACAAAGCCGTACTTCTTTGGATGGCTTAAATGATGAACCGGACGCTGCTGGAAATGAATGAGTCCGTCCACGCCTGCTCTTTTCGCATTTTCTCTTGCTGCTTTTACAATCTGCGGATCAATATCATATCCTTGAATATCCATCTCCACGCTCGTATCTACTAAAGATTCTGCCTCCTCAAATCCTCTGGAAAAAAGCTTTGGAGACACGATATTGTCCCAATTCTGCGCTTGGAATTCGCGGTGCATTCCCGGTGCGATATTCGCTCCCATCATTGCCGCTTCAATAGGAAATGTTCCACTTCCACAAAACGGATCAACAAGGATACGGCTCTTATTCCACGGAGTGAGCTTGATAAGTGCAGCCGCCAATGTCTCCTCAATCGGTGCTTTGCTGACCATGCGGCGGTATCCTCTCTTATGAAGGCTCTCACCAGAAGTATCAAGACCAATTGTCACAATATCCTTATAAATAATAACTCGAACCGGATAATCGGCACCATCCTCCTCAAACCAGTTAATATGGTAGTGCTCTTTCATCCGCTCTACCATCGCCTTTTTTACAATGGACTGAATATCAGAAGGGCTGAAAAGCTTACTCTTTACAGAAGTTGCCTTTGTCACCCAGAATCTCGCATCGGATGGGAAATACTCTTCCCACGGAACCTTTTTCACATTCTGGAACAGTTCCTCAAAAGTTAGTGCCTTAAACTCTGCCACTTTTAAAAGGATTCTCTGCGTTGTTCTTAAGAAAATGTTTGCTCTTACCAAAGCATCCATGTCTCCGGCAAAAGTTACCTTTCCATCTTCTACCTTCACAATCTCATATCCCAAATCTGCTATCTCTCTTTTACACACTGCCTCAAGTCCAAAGTGACACGGCGCAATAAACTCATATTTGTTGCTCATCTTACCTCCATTCATTGCATCTTTCTTCTGTTTTTATACAAAGACACGTTTCTATATCTAAAGCAATATTTATAATATTACTTCATCTGCCTAACCTCATTTTTCTATATAAATTACTACTTAAAATACCACGATACACATGTACTTCATCCTATTTTTTCATAATCTACATATTTCTCAATAATTATAATTGTACTTAGGAAATGTTGCTATGTCAAGAAGTACGCACCATCGTCCACAAATCGTTCTTCTCCTTTTCTAAGTATCCTTTATAAAACATAATGCCGCCAACCACACTGTATGCGTGAATTCCCACAGAATCAAGCTTCTTCGCCGCCAGCATACTTGTGGAACCTGTATCACAATATAAAAAAACTGGCTGTTCTTTTTCTATATTAAAATCTTTCTCTATTGCCTCTATATCGAACTTTTCATTCATAATTTCTTCAAATGGGAGATTGACTGCCATTGGGAGATGCCCTTTTTTAAATACTTCCTCTGAACGCACATCAACGAGCAGACCTTCTGAATCGTAGCTTCTTTTTATCGCTTCCGATATCGAAATTAAATCAAACATGATTGAAACCTCTTCCTTCCTTTGTATCAGAATATGTTGGTTTTCCCTAAAAGTGTGGCAAAGAGACGCCCAATGCAAGAG
>NZ_ACEP01000095.1 GCF_000173975.1 Anaerobutyricum hallii DSM 3353 | reverse complement strand
CTGCTTTACTGGGCAAAATGGAGCGTTTAGCACAACGGAACAAAATCAATAAATTTTTTAGGGGCTCTTCTCAACAATCTTCTGGCAATCCGGCTACAGATTTCTTTACAGTGGCGTCTCCCTTGCCTGCGGCAAATTAGAACTTAAACACCGCTACCCCATATGCCGGCAATTTATATCTAAAGGAATACTTTCTTCCATCACACTCTTTCTTCGCTGGTTTATATTCTTTTGGTCTTCTCTTACCAGTTCCGCCGAACTTTTTATCATCACTGCTGAGTACAAGTGTGTGCTTTCTTCGGCAAGTTGTTCCGACACGGTAATCTGGACGTTCTACTGGTGTGAAGTTGATGATGAAGAGCATATTGCTCTTTCCGCTTTCGGAATGTCTTACGAAAGAGAATATACTTCTGTCACCGTCATCGGCATTGATCCATTCGAAGCCTTCTGGATAGCAGTCATATTCGTAGAGACATTTATTATTTTTATAAAGATGAAGTAATTCTTTTACAAATGCCTGCAAATGGCGGTTCGGCTCTTTATCTAAGAGGAACCAGTCAAGTTCTCTCTTTTCACTCCACTCTCTATGCTGTCCAAAATCCTGTCCCATGAAGAGAAGCTTCTTGCCTGGATGTCCTGTCATGAACGCATAACCTGCCATAAGATTTTTGAATTTATCCTCGTAGCTGCCTGGCATTTTCTCTATCATAGAGCATTTCAGATGAACGACTTCATCGTGAGAAAGGACGAGCATATAGTTTTCGGAGTATGCATAAACCATTGCGAAGTTCATCTTTGTATGGTTATATTTTCTAAAGTAAGGATCAAGCTTCATGTACTCTAAGAAATCGTGCATCCAGCCCATGTTCCACTTAAGGCTGAAGTCTAATCCGCCGTATTCTGCCTTATCCGTTACTTTTGGCCATGCGGTAGATTCTTCTGCGATCATAACGATTCCTGGATTTCTCTTCTTTACGATTGTATTCAGGTGCTTGAAGAATTCAATTGCCTCAAGGTTCTCGTTACCGCCGTAAATGTTTGGAACCCACTGTCCGTCTTCACGTCCGTAGTCAAGATATAACATAGAAGCAACCGCATCTACACGAAGTCCGTCTACATGATAATGTTCTAACCAGAAAAGCGCGTTACAGATAAGGAAATTCTGCACTTCTGTCTTGCCGTAATCAAATACCTTTGTTCCCCAGTCTGGATGTTCTCCTTTTCTTGGATCTGCGTATTCATAGAGGCAGGTTCCGTCAAACTCTGCTAATCCGAAAGCATCTCTTGGGAAATGTGCTGGCACCCAGTCAAGGATAACACCGATATTATGTTCATGCATATAGTCCATGAAATACTGGAAGTCTTCTGGTGAACCATGACGGGATGTTGGAGCAAAATAATTTGTTACCTGATATCCCCAGGAACCATCAAATGGATGCTCTGCAATACCCATCAGTTCCACATGAGTATATCCCATATCTTTCACATAAGCTGCCAGCTCATGTGCAATCTCTCTGTAATTATAGAATCCATCCTCATCTTCTTCTGTCTGTTCATGCTTTTTCCAGGAACCCGGATGTACTTCATATACAAACATTGGATTCTTTTTATCATCAAATTTCTCTCTCTTCTTCATCCATCGGCTGTCATGCCACTTAAAATCAGAAATGTCTGCCACAACAGAAGCATTGTTCGGACGGAGTTCTGCCTGAAATCCATAAGGGTCTGCTTTTAATGTTTTTTTGCCATCCTGTGCAGTAACACAATATTTATAAATATCTCCCACTTTTATCCCTGTAAGAAATATCTGATAAATTCCAAGTGGTTCTAAACGTTCCATCGGTGTCGCATTCTCATCCCATTCATTAAAATCACCAACAATGGAAACTGCTGCCGCATTCGGTGCCCACACAGCAAAATATACTCCCTCTTCCTCATCAACTGTCATAGGATGCGCGCCAAGTTTATTATATAAGTCATAATGTGTCCCCTGACCAAATAAATACTGGTCAAATTCTGTAATAAATCTGGTATCTGGCATAAACAGAGTCCTCCCGCTTTCATAATCATTCATAAAATATTTTTGTTTATTATATCATAAACTGGTAATTTTTTCATCATTTTGTTTGAATTAAATAGTAGTTGTGGGTATCTGTAAGATTCACAAAATCTAATCTGCAGGCTTTAAAGAAAACAGAACCCAAGAAATAACATAGTCCATATTTGTGGCCTCGAAGCAAGGTTTAGATGCGAGCGCATAAAGCGAGCATTTAAACTGCCGCGACTAAAGTCACAAATATGGACTATGTTATTTCTTGGGTTCGTCTGTTTTATCTAACCCTGCAATTAGCATTCACCATGTTTACAGATTGTTTTAATCCATCCCTCTGGTGCTTCAATATGTCCCATCTGGATTCCTGTAAGTGTATCATATAACTTCTTAGTTACAGGCCCCATCTCTTCCATTCCGCTTGGGAAGCAGATTTCTTTACCGTGGTCGACAATCTTTCCAACTGGGGAGATTACGGCTGCTGTTCCGCAAAGACCACATTCTGCGAAGTCTTTTACTTCATCGAAACGTACTTCTCTGTGTTCTACTTCCATTCCAAGATAATGTTCTGCAATGTACATCAAAGAACGACGTGTAATAGATGGAAGGATACTGTCTGACTTAGGAGTTACAAACTTGCCATCTTTTGTGATGAAAATGAAGTTTGCTCCACCTGTCTCTTCAACCTTTGTTCTTGTCGCAGGGTCAAGATACATATTCTCATCATAACCCTGGTTATGTGCATCTACGATAGCATGTAAGCTCATAGCATAGTTAAGTCCTGCTTTGATATGTCCTGTTCCGTTAGGTGCTGCACGGTCAAAGTCTGAAACTCTGATTGTGATAGGTTTTGCGCCACCTTTGAAGTATGGTCCTACAGGTGTTACGAAGATACGGAACTGATATTCATCTGCTGGTTTTACACCGATAACAGGATTGGAACCAAACATATATGGACGGATATATAAAGTAGCTCCTGAACCATAAGGTGCTACATAGCCTGCGTTAGCTTTTACTGTCTCTACAACAGCTTCAACAAACTTATCTTCAGGGAATACTGGCATTTCCAGTCTTCTACAGGAATCTGCCATACGGGCTGCGTTTAAGTCAGGACGGAAACAAACGATATCTCCGTTCTCTGTTGTGTATGCCTTTAAACCTTCAAAACATGTCTGTGCATACTGAAATACACCGGCACACTCGTTCAGAGTAATTGTAGCATCTTCTGTAAGAGTGCCGTCATCCCATGCACCATCTTTGAAATTAGCTACAAATCTTTTCTCTGTCTGCTGATAGCTAAAGCCCAGCTCGCCCCAGTTAATATTTTTCTTTTCCATTACGAAAACTTCCCTTCTAAATATGAAATAAATCTTACAGAAAACTTCATTTCATCTTGTTATAAATTTTGGAGTTATTATAACACATCATTTTTTAATTTTCCACGAAATTACAAAAAGAAATGTAAGAAAATTGCGTTATTTCTGTTATTTCATGATTTTGTACAAAAAAGTGGCTTTTTTCTCTTTATTTCTCCGCATTTTTTCACCTTTTCCTATCAAAATATCTTGCAAAGAAAAAGTGTAAAAAAGAATGAAAACTACATTGAGGCTTCATATTAACAAATACATATTAATGATTCAAGAATGCCCCGGCATTATGGATTCGGATTTACGAGGATATAGCCACCACCGCTGGAACTTCCAAAATAACAGTTCGCAGACTTCGCGCCGGATACTGAACATGCAAACATGTGCTTTATGAGATTAGATACGGATTCGTACTTCACTCTCTGCTTACTACCAAATCCTGTCCTATTTGCTGAATCTGCAATGATTGCTTTCCCTGTATCCGTTAAGCCAAGAAGTACCATCGTATGATAACTGTTCGCCCATTTACCCTTTTTGGCTTCTATGACAACCGGATTACCTGTTTTTAAATGGCTGATAATCTGCTGACATGCCTCGGCATCGCTAAATCGTCTTACATATTCTGTCTGGATACCGTTATTATTTAAAATCTTATTAATACCGTAAAGAGATACGGGCATCTGATCTTTTAATTCTTTTTTATAATTTTTCTTCCAGATTTTTTTCCCAAATGCTTTATATTCTAAACCATTCTTATCCGTAACCCGTTTCGGTGTAATATTCTTTCCAAAACCAGTCAATACTGTTGCTGCTGCACACGCCGCGCATCCATGATATGGCATATAGTTTTTGAAACTGCTGGCATTTATTGATGCTGACTGCCTGTATACCGTATAATGACGTACATTTGGATAACTGTTTACTGCCACAGTAAATCGGTCCTGATTACTGCTTGTTGGAAGTGTGCTCATATTTGTAATAATGTTATCCGGGCTTACTACAGTTAATTTACAGCTAAGAACCGCTTTTCCACTCTTACATGTAAGCACAGAAGTTCCTGAAACCGGTAATGTTGTAATATTTCCATTAGAATCTACTTCTGCAACTGACGGATTTGAAGATGTCCATGCTAAAACATCGCCGGCATGTTTTATAGAAAGATGATAGGAACTTTCTGCTTTTAGGCGAAGCGTACTATACTTTAAAGAAGCTACATATACTTTACATTTTAACTTTCTTCCATTTGTGCGGCACACAATTGTTGTGACTCCGCTTTTTTTAGCCTTAATCACACCGTTCTTACTGACCTTTGCAATCTTTTTATTCTTGCTTGTCCATGTAGTTCGGTATCCATTCTTCACCTTTAACTGAAATTTATCTCCCTTTGCCAGAGTAATCTTTGTCGTATTCAGTCCGACAACCCGTACTTTACAATGAAGTTTCTGAGACCCCACCCTCGCTGTGATCGTTGATGTACCGCCCTTTAAAGCCGTAAGCTTTCCATTCTCTACCGAGACAACTCTGGGCCGGCTACTCGTCCATACTACTTTACGGCCTCTTCTTCCATAAATCTTAAGTTTCTCTGTCTTTCCTGGAACAACCTTAAGAGAGGTACTGCTAAGTCGTGTTCTTGAAGCTGCCTCTGCATTTCTGCCTTCCTGTGGCATGAAAAGAAATCCCAGTGCAAAAATAAGACAAAGTACAAAAACTATATTTTTCTTCTTCATAAAAATAATTCTATCCTCCCTGCCATTCATTCTTATTTACAAATGAACTTTTTCATTTCCCTGATCCACATCCGGGCAAGCGTATGCATTCCTGCTTTATTCGGATGCACTCCATCCACTGTTTCATATTCTTCCTGAACATTTGCAAGATCCGCAATATATACTTGCGCTTTTTGGGCATTCTCTCTGATAATATCAGAATACACTCTCTTAGAAATCGTGCTGTCAATATTAAAAAATGTCTCCCCCTGCGGCTGTTTTCCTTCTGGAAGTGTCGCACAATAGATATCCGCATGTGGATATTGCTCCTTTATTCTGTGAAGCATCGTTCGATACGCTTCCTCAAATTCTTCTGGAAGGACACAAAATCCCCAGTCATTACAACCTGCGCTGATAAGAATAATATCCGGTATACCATTGGTTCCCAGCTTCTCTATGCGCTCATAAGACATCGCCGATGTTGATAAATTACCAGATACCATACTTCCAGCCAGTGAATGATTCGTTCCAAGCTCTCCATCTAAAGCCTTTATTACCTGCATCCACCATGTATCCTCCACAGATTTTACTCCTGTCTCCCACTGTACATACGAATCATAAAAGACAGCTTCTTCTGGTGTATAACCTGCAAAGGTACTGATAGAATCTCCCAGAATGGATATTCTTCTCTTCTCCATAAATGTACCCCCGTATTACGTCCCTTCTACTTTCACAAAGTCTTTAACCCTGTAAAAATTATTTCTTAGCATCAAAGGCAACACCGACAATTCTTGGACCTGCATTCGCTGCAACTTCTGCACCAATCTGGAAATAACCTGTAGGGCCATATCCAAGCTTCTCTGTCATCTTTGCTGCCATCTCTTCCTTTATCTTCTCATCATTACCATATTCAATCTGATACTCGGAACCTGGCTCCATATCTGCAATTGCCATATCGCAAATCTTAGATACGACCTTCTTCTCTCCTCTGCATTTACCAGCAGTAGTAATCTCGTGATCCCAGATTTTCATGATTGGCTTAATACCAATCTTGTCACCGATAAAAGCAGCAGCACTCGGAATACGTCCGGACTTTCCAGCATATTTAAGATTGTAAATTCCAAAATAAATGCGGCGGCGTGCAATGCTTTCTTCCAGATAAGCGTTAATTTCTTCTACGGACTTGCCTTCCTGGGCCATCTTTGCTGCCATTACTGCAGGCTGTCCGTAACCAGCACTATAACTTCCACCGTCATGACTGTAAATGTGAATCTTTCCTTCACATTCTGGATGTTCCTCGATAAGCATATCCATCGCCATTAAAGAGTTATTATATGTTGCAGAACCTTTTCCATTAATCAAAATAAAAATAAGATCTGTACAGCCTTTCTGATAGTAATCATAATATAATTCCATAAACTGGAATGCTGTGATCTGTGATGTCATAGGAAGACTCTCGCTTGCCTCCATTAACTCATAACATCCCTCATTATCAAAATCTACACGGCTTGTATAAGTCTTATCTCCTATCACAATGGAATAAGAAATAACATCTAAATTGTATTTCTGTTCCATCTCTTTTGAAATGTCACTTGCGGAGTCTGTGATAATCTGTATTTTACTCATAAAAAATCTTCCAATCCTCTCAATAAATAGTTTTATTTTTAATTGATTCTTAACAGATTTATTATAAACAAGCTTCAGAATCCTGTCAACTTATGCAGCCTTTTCCTGCTGTATCTATCAAGTTACTAGAGCGTTTTTCAAGCACGCTCTAGAGCGTGTTTGAAAAATGCTTTCTGCAAGATGTGCGTTACAATTTGTGGAAGATTTCGCCTGAATGAGGGCGGCGTAGCGGGCTACGCCAACTGAATGAAGGCAAAATATACCGCAAATTGGGGCGTGCAGATTGCTGGAATGATTTTTCAAACACGCTCTAGAACATCATATCACTGAAATATGCTGCAAATATGTTCCTTGTAAAAATCATTTTCTGACAAAATGTAAATAATCCCACAAGACTTGCTTTCACTTATCCTGTGAGATTATTATGTAGATTACTTTTTCAAGAATGCTTTCTGCAAATTATGACCCGCAAATGCAGGAATGATTTTTCAAACACATTCGAATCCAAATTCTAGTTTTCCTGCTCAACACAAGCCATAGCAAGACCTGTAGCAACTGCATTACGAGGACCTTCACAACCACGGATATTACCACGGCCGGCAACGATCTCATAATCAGCTAATGCATCTGTTACAAAGTTTGGAATCTCAAAATCAAGAGCCGAACCGCCAACCATTACAACGAACTGGATATCTCTTGGATTTCCTGTAGGACTTACCTTTGATAAGGAACGAATCGCATTGGTAACAAATACTTTCTTCTTTGCTTCCATACGAACTGCTTTAACCTTTTCTAAAGATTCCACACCGTCTAACGGTACAAGCTCATCATTCTCTTTTACAAGAACAACTTTTGCAAAAATGGATGGATCTAACGGTTTATCAAAGAACTGTACAGTTCCATTCTCATGACGGATATGGAATAAACTCTCTACCTTAGCCAGTGTATACTTTTTAACATCTTCTGCGAGTTCAAAGTCATCTAAACCAAGTTCAGACTGAATTAAGAGAGAAACCATATTTCCGGCACCTGCCAGATGAATCAGCTTAACCTTACCTTCTCGGTTGATAATAGAAGCATCAGTAGAACCAGCCCCCATATCAACGATAGCTAATGGAACGCTTGTACCAGGAGTTGTCAATGCGCCCTTGATAGCCATGTCTGCTTCTACTCCGCCAACATATACAGGAACTCTTAACTTCTCAGTAAGCACCTGTGCGATCATCTCCATCTGAAGGCGGTCAGACTTAACCATTGCAGCGATTCCAACCGCATTCTCTAATGCAAATTCATCAGCAATACCACCAACAACCTTCTGTGGATTAAAAGTATCTACTGCAAGTAAATCCTGAATCTTAATATCCTGTGGACTCTTATTCGTAAGACCAGCCATAACACGGCGAACCTTATTCAACATGTTACCAACATTCGTGCCTGTCTCACCCTGAATATCGTCAATCTCCTGAATAGAAGAAATGGCTTCCATAATCTTATCTGCACCTTCGTCAACGTCAACATCAACTTCCTTTTTAAGACCGATGATATTGATTGTTCCCGCTTTGATGCTTCTTTCCTGTACATCACCTGTAGGTGTTTTAATCACTACTCCGGAACGTGCACCAATCAAAGAACGCGCAATCGGTACCACGCGCTTTGTCTCTTCAGAACTCAAATCAAACACTGTTGCGATTCCATATGGATTAGAAAGAGTTGATAATACAGTTCCCTGCTCTGCTACTTCAATCGCACAGGTCATTCCCAAAGGAACTTTTTCAATCATGGCAACTTCATCAATAATTGGAATCTTTTTATCAAGACGATTGTTCAGTAAAACACCATCATCTGCCTGCACGATCGCACCTGTAATATGTATATTCTCCTTTGCCTGATTCATAAGAGCTGCTGCCTGCGCAAATCTAACTTTATTTGGAACAATTACGATAACATCCTTTGCCTCACGAATCTTAGAAAGCTCTGTTACAAGGACAGAAGTTCCAACTCCGATTCCTGTTCCTCCCGGTGTACTTGGATTATGACCAATTACTGTTGACTCTGTAATAACAGTCTCAGAAATCGTCTCCATCGCTACATCACCGATAACTGGCGCAGCCTCATTAATACGAATCTCTGCCAAATCACTGTAATCCATGCCTGCCTTCTCAAGAGCATTCTTTAAAGACATGAAAACCCCGCTGATATTCTGCAAAGTTCCTTTGATTCCGGTTGTAGGTCCAATACCACTGGTCAAAAACTCAATGTCCTGCCCGTCAATCTTTGCAAGAGCGACTTCTGTGGTAGCGTTACCTATATCTACACCCGCTACATACTTCATATCTCCCATCCTTTCTTCCACCCAAATCATCTCTGGATTACCGGATATATTCCTCAGGCGGTCTTTTTATAATTCAGCTATCGTGCACTTGTAAAATCACACAATATTATGTATAAATTATATCACTGGCCAAAAAGAGGGTCAAACACAACCATTACGACTTTCTTGATATTATTATGTAATATTTACAACAATTTATGATATTCCAACTTTCTATTGGTAATATTTTGCTTACTTCTTTCTTTTCTTGACATTTGACTTATAAGCGATTAAGATTTAGTGTGCAAGTTTATTAAATAAAAATACAGGAGGAATCATGAAAAAATTTATAAGACAACTTACTATCTTTTCCCTCATATTTATTATGACTTTTGGCGTAGGTTTTTCCTCACAAAAGGGAATAAATGTGCAGGCAGCAACAACACAGACTACAACCACAAATGATGGAAAGCTCCGTAAGAACGGCGTTTTATTTACCGGTATCTCAGATAATAAGTATTATAAACGTGGTGTTTTCACCAAATATACTGGATGGAAAAACTGGAAGGGTAACCGCTACTACTTGAAAAAAGGAAAGGCTGTTACTGGCTGGAAATATCTCCGCGACTACAGCGGCAGCAGAACAAAATACAAATATTATTTTAAGAAAAATGGCCGGCTTTCCAAAGATCTTTTCAAAACATTTGGTTCCAGCTACAAAAAGAAAAGAATGAAACTCGAATTAAATCTGGTAACTCACAATATCACTTTCCTTCTCTACGATGGAAAAACAAACAAATATGACATTCCAGCCAAAACTGTTGTATGTTCTACCGCAAGAGACGGCCGCAGTACTTATGTTGGAAACCACTATCTTTCCAAAGGAACTGCCCGCTCCTGGTTCATTTACAAAAAAAGCAACCCTTGGCATTACTACCAGTGGGGAGTATTCGTAAAGGGAACACGCAGCTGGATTCATTCCGAGATGTACCGCGGCACAAGCAACAAGAAACTTATCGCAAGTACTTATAACGGACTTGGAACAAACCAGACCACTGCATGTATCCGCGTACAGGCAGGTAATGCAAGGCTTATCTATGACATTGCAAAAACAAACCGCTATAGTATCCCTATCCGCATTTACCGTTCTTCTAATAAGGGACCATTCGGAAAGATTACTTTAAACGATACTACTGGAAAAATTCCTGGCAACCAGAATTACGATCCAACAGATCCGGCTTTTAAAAACAAGAGGTAATTCTGGGGAGTCTAAAACAGACGAACCCGCACCAGTTGTAATATGTAAAAATGCGCCTTTAAGCAAGTCCAAACTACGGTCGAGTAGTTTGGAGGCAGTGAAACGAAGCATTTTTGCATATTACAACTGGTGCGGGTTCGTCTGTTTATCTATCCCCCTGCAAATTAGCCAGCATCCCCGGTATTAACACACATGCCGGATAGATGTAGCGGAGATTATCATTTCGCGGTGATAACAGGCACACGCATACGATTAAGAATACTGGCAGGAATGCTGCCATGTCAAAGTATTTTCTTTTTATCCATAAGGCAAAGAATGCGATAAGGATAAGCCATGTAATAACTCCCGGGTTATATAACCAGTTAATGATTGGAATTTTGTAGGATATTCCCATTAAGAACTTCATCCTCTCCCGTATTGGTGACAAGATTTTAGGTTCTTTAAAATCTACTTTGTCACAAAAAGATTCTGGAATCATTTCCTGTGCCCATTTTCTATTGGAACGGTAAAAACGGACGGTACTAAGACCCAGATACAATCCGCCACGGCTATTAAACAGTGGAGCATAATAGCCGTAAGTGTTAGCGAAGAATGCCTGGAAGTATTCATCTGGATGTTTTAGTCCCATCTGAAGCCAGACTTTAAAATAGTTCTTTAAATCCGTTGATGTAACTTCACTTTTATAAGTACCTTTTACCGGATCGGATAAAGCTGGCTGGTATTTTTTGGCTAATTTTTTATAAGCAAGAACTTTTTTAATAGCGGCTTCTTCTTCCCCGGTCACCTCGTCCCCATGATACTTTACATATCTGGCTGTCTGCTGAAAACAAACAGATAAGGCTTCCTGCTTTCCTACTGTAGAAACACGGGCCGCTTTAAAAAGCAGTCCTGTATAGGCAAACTGGAAAATAAATATCGGAACAAACATTGTCACTAATATTTTTATTCTGTATTTTTTCAGACAGATCACACAGAAAACTAAAGTAACTAAGGCAATATAGATTCCCTGATTCTTTGATGCCGACATGAGAAAAACAATTACCGCAAAAAAGATGTCAAACTTTATATTCTTTAGAACATCTCCCTGTGTTTTAAAAATCCAGAGGATTCCCACCATAAACCACAGGAAAAACAGAGCAAAAAAACTGTCTCCGCCTACCATAATTGCATACAGAGGAAATACAGGGAATAGCGCATAAGCTCCTAAAGCAGCTTTCAAAATTCTGTGATTTGCCCCAAACTTATATAAAGTCGTAATGATCGCGCTAATACCGCCAATATAGGCTGTCATCTGAAGAAATGTATACATTCCATATCCCAGCGCCTTATTATTTATTTTTATACCAAATTTAATAAAAAGCCCTGCGAGCTGCGTATGTAAAAATGGATGATCGTTACTGTAAAATACATTTACTCCGTCAGAGGTAAGCTGGTGCTGAAGCATTGTAGGATAATGAAAAAGCTGTAATACCTGCATCAAAAAATCACCATGGATTGTCGCAGGCCACATACTGATATAATAGGGCAGCCATAAAACAAACAGTACCAGTACACAAGTAAGAAATACTCTCTCTAAACTATGCTCTGTCTGATTATCCGTCTCAGATATCCGAAGAATGACACGACATAGCAAAAGCAATATTCCAAATAAAATGATTGCATTTCCAAGCATATAGAATGCATTTAACAGCATGACATATTTATTCCGCAGAAAATAGTCCCAGGATTCTCTATGAGAAAATACGGTTCCTATCCACATGCAGAATCCATAAAGAATTGATAATATTGCGGCACTGATTACTTCTCTTACTGTATATTTATAAGAAAATACAATCAAAAACAGAATAAATAGTCCTGCTGCCATTAGCTGATAAAAAATCCCATTCCCCTCTTTATTTGTAATACTGACTCTGAATACTGCAATAAGCTGTGTCAGGAATGACTTGTACTCTATATGTTTGGTTATCTTATCTGCATTGGTATGTAAGATAGATATGTTCGCACCTACAACGCCTAGTAGCGCAATAATTGCTGCATAGAGAATATATCTCTTCTTTTTTAACTCAATATGTATCTTCATACTTTATTCTTCTGCACGCCTTTTTCATTTTACGCTTTCCCCTTCTTTTACACCTTTACCCTCTGCCTTTTATCCTCTGGTAGTGTTCTTGCTATTCTATGCTTTTTTCTGCTTCCTGCTCTTCTTCTTTTTGACACTTCTTTTGTGTCTTCTATTGCATTTGCTTGTTCCTCCCGCAAATTTCCAAAGGCGGCAGCAAGAAGTGCCGGAACCATACAGCAGGCCGGATATAAGTACCGCAGATTTCCATTCTTCGGCGATAGCAGGCAGACTCCAAAGATTAAAAATACAGGTAAAAATTCAAGTATAGATGTGTATCTCCTCTTTGTCCAAAGTGCAAAGAATCCAATAAGCATCATCCATGTTATTACACCTGGATTTGTAAACCAGCTGACAACAGGAAAACGACGCACTGTATCCATTGCAAGCACGCCCTTTTCACGGACTGATTTCAAATTTTCTGGCACATGTACCTGAAGCTTTCTTATCAGTTTCTGAATTGCTTCACTTTTCTGCACCCACGGACGCTTTCTAATGTAGAAATCCATAATCTCCGGCTTAAGATACAATCCTCTTTTATTACGGAATTCCATATAATAATACTGATAGGTATTCGCTATGAAAGACTGAATATACTCTCCCGGATGCTTCAATCCCATCGAAAGCCACACTTTAAAATAATTTTTTAAATCTTCTGAAGTGGATTCTGTTTTAAAAGTCTTTTTCACCGGGTCTGAAAGATTCGGATCATATAAATTTCCAATATCCTTATAATTTAAGACTTTTTTAATTGCCTCTTCTTCTTCCTGTGTAACCTCATCTCCATGATATTTTACATATCGAGCTGTCTGTTGGAAACAAACTGATAATGCTTCCTGTTTTCCTACACTGGCAATCTTCGCCACTTTAAAAAATGCTCCACAATATCCAAACTGGAAAAGAATAATTGGTACAACCATGCATACCGCAATTCTTGCCCGGTATTTACTAAAGTAAATGATGCAAAACAGGAACATTGCCGCTGCGACATACACTCCCTGGTTCTTAGAAGCTGACATAAGAAAAATTTCTAAAATCATTGCCAGTATGAATTTATTATTCTTCAAGACAGCTCCCTTTGTTCCAAAAATCCATAAAATTTCCAGCATATAATACAAGAAAAATACTGAGAAGAATGAATCCCCGCCTATCAAAAGAGAATATAACGGAAATACTGGAATAACCGCATACAAAACCAGACTTATTTTTAATAATGTATGATTTACTTCAAAACGGTATAATGTTGCTATAATACTGCTAAATGCTACTATAAAAGCAATCATTTGTATAAATGTATAGATAGAATATCCTACATTTACATTGTGAATCTTAAATCCAAACTCAATGCATAATCCAACTAACTTTGTCTGGAAATATGGATGGTCATTACTGTATAAAATATTCACTCCATCCGTTATATCATGTCCCTGAAATCTGGTCGGCACATGAAAATACTGTAACATCTGTGTCGGAAGATCTGTGTGCTGGAATCCTGGCCAGAATACGATATAATACGGCAGCCAGCAAACAAGTAAAACTGCAGCACACATAAAAAATACTTTCCTTGTATTGCGAACCGTTTTGTCTTTTGTCTTGGCTTTCGTTTTTACTTCTGCTTTTTGTTCTGCTTTGTTTCCAGATGCAGCCACAATTTTTCCAATGATAAGCAATGCGCCAAACATCGCTAATGCATACGCTAAAATATACCAAATATCTAAAATCTTCACATATTTGTTCCGAAGAAAATAATTCCACGACTCTTTGTTAGAAAATACTGTGCCAAACCACATACAAAATCCAAATATAATAGAAATAACGGCGGAACTTACTATTTCCCGAACACAAAAACGATAAGAAAATATAACAAGAAACATCAGGGTAATCCCGACAGCTACTAACTGATAAAACAGTCTTACATCGTTCTTCCCTGATATACTTGTTCTGAATACAGCCATAAAGTTATTCCATGTAGAACTATATTCAAACTTTTTTAAAAGCTTATCCGCATTCGTATTCATTAAAGAAATATTCATCCCCACCGTAGAAAAAATTGCAATTATAATCGCATAAATAATATAGTGGTTTTTCTTTGGCTTTATAAGAATATCCATACTTTACTCCCAATTCTTTAAAATGCTCTCCCGCAATCTTTTTGCAAAATCAAGTATGTAAAAGACTCCGGAAGAACACCTTATTTTTTATTCCGCTTCTTTAGCCTCTTTTAATAATTCTTCTTTTTTATTTCTCGCCTGATGACGGGTCATCTCAAAGTCCTGTCTGTTCTTCCAGGTAATTGTCTTGAGAATCGCCCCGGAGAATAAAGAAACAATCGCTGTCAGAATCACAAAGCAGCATACGATAAGCGTAGGAAAACGTTTCACTAAACCTGTTACAAAATAATCCTTAAACACAGGTATGGAAAATCCACCGCCTAAAACTGCTAATACTCCTGCGATAGAACCAAAATACTTCATCGGCTGATAAGTCCGGAATAAACGTGCAATCGTTCTAAGAACTTTAAAACCATCAGAATATGTATTTAACTTACTCTCACTTCCCTCAGGTCTGTCCTTATAATCAACAACGACATTCTCCACAAACATATTTTTATCTGCCGCATGGATACTCATCTCTGTCTCAATCTCAAATCCTCTTGAGATTACAGGAAAAGTCTTTACAAACTCATAACTAAATGCTCTGTAGCCTGTCATAATATCCTTAATATCTGTGTGGAACAGATGATTAATCGAACTTCTTACTAAAGAATTACCGAAATTGTGGAATGGACGTTTATTTTCCTGAAAATATGTAGAAGATAATCTGTCACCAACGACCATATCAACATTTCTATTTAAAACCTTGTCCACCATCTCCGGCGCATTCACAGCCGGATAAGTGTCATCACCATCTGTCATAATATAACATTCTGCATCAATATCACGGAACATACGGCGAATTACATTCCCTTTGCCCTGCTGATATTCATATCGCACGATTGCCCCGTTACGTCTGGCAATCTCGTCTGTACCATCTGTTGAGTTATTATCGTATACATAAATCGTAGCATCCGGTAATACTTCTTTGAAATCTTTAATTACTTTTTCAATTGTCTTGCTCTCATTATAGCAAGGAATAAGAACTGCTATTTTGTCCATGTTATCCCCCTTTTTCATGAAAATTCTACATAATTCAATTTATTATACTTCATTTACATAATACCGTCAATTAGATGTGTGATTCTGGGCTGCCGCAGGCAAAGAGACGCCCACTGGGAATAAAAATAATCCCTCTTTGTGACTTTCGTTGCGGAGTGTTGAATGCTCGTTCCTATGCGCTCGCATTTAACACTTGCTCCCAGGGCACAAAGAGGGATTATTTTATTTACTGAGGGTGTCTTAATGTCTCCTTTGCCTGCGGCAAATTAGAAATATACCAACTCCTCTTCCGGTGGTTCTGCCGCTTCAATTCGTTTTGCATAAAGCACCGGACCTTTATCCTGATATTCTTCATTATATTCCACTTTCACTTCTGCGGTAAGAGTTACCCACATTTTATTTTTGAGGGATTTAATCGTGGAAGACTTTGCATGATTTGTGTGACAAAGATAACCGATAAACTGGATATCATCTGCACAGCAGGTCATAGCATGACGGCCTGGAACGAAAGTTCCCTTCGGCATACGCATTGCCTTAAAGATTCTTGTTTTCATTACCATAGTCTTTCCGTCATAAAGTTCCGGACGTTCCATCGCATCGATGAACCATACACCGTAGTCATCATCTTCGAGATGAATTTCATCTCCGCTGATATCAAATGGAAGTTCATCCTCTTCTTCCTCCATGTCCTCACCTGGAACCATAGAATCAAAAACGACCTGTACACGACGGTTAACAGCTTTGATACTTCTTCTGTAAGTTGCTCTTGGTGTTGCCTTTGTACAACGGTTAATGATAACAAGTTCTGCCATCTTAAACATTTCTACAGCAAGAGAACGCATATTGTTCATATACAGATCAAATGTTTCCGCATTGGCACTTACGATTGTCTGGAAAATCATAAGTGGAGTTCCCTCCATCGCCTCTACTAAATGATCAATGGTCCACATACCATTATATTCTATAATAACACGGTCTGGATAATACTGTAAAAGCTTGCTTGTCAGGAATTCTGTATTGAAATCTTCCTGCTCTTCTACATAAACAACAGTTGTATTTGTTCTCTTTAACAGTTCTTCGTCGTATTCTTCCATTCCCTCTTCACAGGCAAATAAAAGTGTTCTTTCTCCGTCGTTAAAATAATCTTCTTCCAGTGTTTCCTGAATAAAGGTTGTCTTTCCGGCTTCTAAGAATCCCATAAATAAATATACAGGAATCTCCAGCTCCTTTTTCTTACCTAACATAAATTTTCCTCCTGTGTGGTTTCAAATACACTCTCAGAATCTTCTTACAAAAGCAAATGCAAGAAAGACTCCGAAAGTACATTTTCTATAAACCAAAAAGTTCTGCAAGTTTGTCCTCATTAAGTTTAGAACCGATAACACAGATTCTTCCCGTGTATTCTGCAGAACCATAACGTACCTCGTCCTCACCTGGCACGAGGTCAAAGTGAATCCATTTACCGTTTTCATCTGGAACAATACCTTTTGCTCTTAAGATAATACCGTACTCATCGGAATCCTCTTTAGATAAGGTATCAAGAATTGCACGAATTCCTTCTTCTGTAAATTTCTTAGGAGTTTCCTTACCCCAGCTTGTAAATACTTCATCTGCATGGTGATGATGGTGATCATGTCCACAGCAGTCATGATCATGATGATGCTCGTGTCCTTCATGGTGATGCTCATGCTCTTCATGGTCATGTTCATGATGATGCTCATGCTCTTCGTGGTCATGATCGTGATGGTGATGTTCGTGCTCCTCATGATCGTGATGGTGATCATGACACTCTTCGCCATGTTCATGATGATGTCCACATTCAGGGCAAACCTGTGCTGCTTCCATTAACTCTTTTGCGAAGTCATTTTCCCCTTCCATTACTTCAAGAATCTGTGCTCCGCTAAGTTCCTCCCAAGGAGTTGTCACGATAGGGCATTTATCATTCAGGCTGCGAAGTAATTCTACTGCCTTCTCTAACTTATCTTCCTTTACATTCTGGGAACGGCTTAAAATTACTGCACTGGCAAATTCAACCTGGTTACGGTAGAACTCACCAAAGTTCTTGAGATACATTTTTGCTCTCTGTGCATCTGCAACAGTGATATGGCTATTTAATACAACATTCGCCTCTGCATCTACAACCTTCTGTACCGCTTTCATAACATCAGAAAGCTTGCCAACTCCTGAAGGCTCGATGATGATGCGGTCTGGTGTATACTGCTCTAAAACATCTTTCAATGCTGTATTAAAATCACCAACTAAAGAACAGCAAATACATCCAGAATTCATCTCATTAATCTGAATACCGGATTCTTTTAAAAATCCACCGTCAATACCAATTTCGCCAAATTCATTCTCGATAAGAACAACTTTCTGTCCTTTCAGTGCCTCTTCGATAAGTTTCTTAATTAAAGTCGTTTTTCCAGCTCCAAGGAAACCAGAAATAATATCTATTTTTGTCATTGTTCCATTCCTTTCTTCATAAAAAAATAAAATGAAATTCTACCATCTGCTATTTCATTGATACTTCACTTCTCGATGAAATAGTAAACTAAGTTAATCAATCTTATATTATACAGTCCTGACTTAAAAAATGCAAGTAATGTGCACTTTCTTCTGCATAAAAAAAATCTTCCGAAAGCGATCACTTCTTCGGAAGACTCTCTTACTGTTTTGGGGATTTTCAATATGTCATTTTGGGGAACTAACATATCTTGAAATAAAACAGTTATTTATATAATACGCCCCCTATCTATATTTGTCAATTTATGTCCTTGTCAAATTTTTAAGAGTTTTTCTGGTGACATTGCAACATTATATATAAAATATTATATTTGATAAAATAAATCCATTAGGAAAGACACCCAGGAAGAAAGTCACAATATAGGCTATCTTCTTTCTTTGAAATCGTCTGATCTTATGGACATTTCAGGCTGCTTATCATATATATAACTATATAAACTTAAGGAGACACCACCATGATGGAAAATCATTCTTCCTGTTCATATAAGCAGGAAAAAGAAGTGTTAAAATTAGATTCCATGCCGCTTGCTATGGCCTATGTTCCATGGCAGAAATGGCAGAATATATATAAACCTGAAAATGCTCTTTGCGCCGGAACAATCTTTCAGGAACTTGACCTGCCTTTTACTGGAAGGAGGTGCCAGAAATGATGCAGAATATGCATTCTTCTCAAAACTGTAACATGAACTCCTGTCAGCATCGTTCTATGAACTGCAATTTTAATTCTGCCTGCAACAATAACCGAAACCAAAATTGTAACTGTAACATGAATCAGCAGAATTTAAAATGTTATATTGATTTTGTAAGCTTTGCTGCATTAGACTGTGCCATGTTTCTTGATACACATCCTAAAAATGCTGAGGGTTTAGAATATTTTGAATATTATACAAACGCAAGAAAACAGGCATTAAAAGAATATAGCAGCCGCTTCTCGCCTCTGACGCTTGACACTGTACCTAAAGGTACTGACTTCTGGGCATGGGCAAATGAACCGTGGCCTTGGGAAATGGAGGGATAAGATTTATGTGGAATTATGAAAAAAGATTGGAATATCCGATTAATATAAAAAGAACCGATGCTGCTATGGCAAAAGCAATCATCAGTCAGTTTGGGGGCCCTGATGGTGAGACCGGAGCGGCAATGCGTTATCTCTCCCAACGCTTCGCCATGCCATACCGACCGGTAATGGGAGTGCTCACCGATGTAGGTATAGAAGCATCAAATAGTAATTTGCCGGGGTGAGTAGACAAACGAAGTCTGAGAATCAAATCATCTATATTTGTGATTTGATTCTCGGACTTCTGTTTCTTGGCTGCCCGGGCAAATTAGCAGAAAGATTTGGGGAAGAAGTCAGGAGAGATAGAAGTAATTCGAGTCAGTCCTTCAAAAAACAACTCCACAGAAAGCCACATCCTTCTGGAGCCTATTCAAATCCCTCCAGCAATAAATAGAATTTTCCTCCACAGCCAAAACACAGCCCTCTGTAAGATAAATAAAGCATATTTGTGGCCTCGGAGCAAAGGTTGGATGCGAGCGCTTTTACGCGAGCATTCAACCTGCAGCGACTAAAGTCACAAATATGCTTTATTTATCTTACAGAGGGCGTCTCTTTTGCCTGCGGCAAATTCCTATTTATTCAAACGCAATTACTGCACCATCATATTTCTCATCGATGAATTTCTTGATATCATCAGATTTGAGAACTTTTACTAAGGCTTTGATTGCATCACTGTCTTCGTTGTCTTCTTTTACTGCGATGATGTTTACATATGTTTTTGCAGCTTCAGAATCAGATGCTTCGTATGCAAGTGCATCTTTCTTTACGGAGTATCCTGCCTGAAGTGCGTAGTTACCGTTTAATACAACGAATGCTGTTTCGCCTGTTACACGAGCTACCTGTGCTGCTTCTAACTCAACGATTTTGATGTTGTGTGGGTTTTCTGCAATGTCATTTACTGTTGCAGTGAGTCCGGCACCATCTTTTAATTTGATAAGTCCGTTGTCCTGAAGAAGAAGTAATGCTCTTGCTTCGTTTGTTGTATCGTTTGGTACAGCGATTTCATCACCATCTGCGATTTCGTCAAGACTCTTCTTTGTTCCTGGGTAAATTCCAAATGGTTCGTAGTGGATGTCTCCTGCATCTACTAACTTAGTTCCTTTTTCTTTGTTGAACTGTTCCATATAAGGAACGTGCTGGAAATAGTTCGCATCGAAATCTCCGCTGTCTACAACTTCGTTTGGCTGTACATAATCATCAAATACAGTTACCTGTAAGTCGTATCCTTCTTTGGCAAGGAGTGGCTTTGCCTCCTCTAAGATTTCTGCGTGTGGTGTAGCAGAAGCAGCAACTTTGATTACCTGTGTATCTGTGCTTCCTGTTGAACTTTCTGCTTTCTTGTCTGTGCTTCCGCAGCCTGTTAAAGCTCCGATTGCAAGTACACCTGCTAATAAAAATGCTCCAAATTTTTTCATTTTTGTTTCCTCGCTTTCTCTTTTTTGATAGTGTCAAAAACTATCTCTTTTTTCTTTATTATAACTATTTAGAAAAGTTTTCAATTTATAAGCGTAAAACACTTGACAATTGAATTACTAATGTTTTCACTTAATTTTCTAAATAGCCGATAATTATAATTTATACCATTTGCAATCAACTTCGGATAGTTTTGTAGAATTCTATCTAATTACTTTTCCATTTTTACGAAACTCTATAAGTCTATTTTAAGCTTTTGCAGTGAAAAATATTCAAGAATGCCTCGGCATTCTTGCTGCGAGGTGCGCGTCATGCAATGCATGACATACTTCTACTGCGCACCTCTGCAATCCTGCCGAAGGCTATATCAGCTGGGGGATTGACTCCCACCACTGATACCAGCTTGTTTCTCACC
>NZ_ACEP01000096.1 GCF_000173975.1 Anaerobutyricum hallii DSM 3353 | reverse complement strand
CGCTCGTATCCAAACCTTGCTCCGAGGCCACAAATAAGGATTATTTCATTTCCAGAGGGCTGTGCTTTGGCTGGAGAAATAAAATCAGAATTTTAATGTTGGAGAGATTTGAGGGAGGCTTCAGACGGTTGTGGTCTTATGGGGAGTTGACGTTCTGAAGGATTGACACTGGAACCATTTGTGAAAAATGTTTTTAAAATGAATTTGGAATTTTATTTATTCTTTTATAGATTAATATAGTTTTCGTTCGCATTTTTAATGGAAACACTTTATTTTCAGACACGCTCTAAAACCATAAATCAATTCAAATTTCCAGTTCATAAAAAAGTAATAACCTAACCACAAATCATTATGCTACTATGACAATAGTTTATATGTCAATCCTATAGAATTTAATTTTCTGGATATTTCTATGTCTTTGGCCTTCTTCCCCAAATCCCTCCAAAATAAATTCGGATTTTGCTTAGGCAGCCAAAGACAGCTCCCAAAGAGAGACAATACCCTATATTTGTGGCCTCGGAGCAAAGGTTGGATGCGAGCGGTTAAGCGAACATTCAACCTGCT
>NZ_ACEP01000097.1 GCF_000173975.1 Anaerobutyricum hallii DSM 3353 | reverse complement strand
CCAGAGGGCGTCTCCTTTGCCTGCGGCAAATTCCTATTTTATTGGATAAAGGATATCGTTTACATACCATCAGCACAACATCTGGTGGAAGTAAAGGACTTGGAGGCGGTGACCGCATCCAGGCAACAATGGTGTTTGAAAGAATCGAATAGGTGGCATTTATCCCTATTTGTGGCCTGGGAGCAAAGGCTGGATGCGGGCGCTTAAAGCGAACATTCAGCCTGCAGCGACGAAAGCCACAAATAGGGATATTTTATCTTCCTGGATTCGTCTGTTTTTGAATTTTTTGTCTATCCTCTGTCATTCCCGAATAAAAATCGAATCCCCCGGATGAGGAACTTTCCGGGGGATTCTTTATATTAAGTAATGAAGATATGATAAAAAATAGGAAAGAATTAGTTGTTACCTAAAACATCTTTCACTGTATCTTCTACCATTTTCTTAGTAACGATTTCAACTGTATCGCGGCAAATTGCAAGCTCTTCGTTTGTTGGGATACAGATAACTTTTACTTTTGATTCTGGAGTGGAGATAATACGTTCTTCTCCATGCATCTTGTTTGCTTTCTGATCTAAAGTTGTATCAAGGTAATCGAAATGTTCGATAATTCTTGAACGGATGATATCGTCGTTCTCACCGATACCAGCTGTAAATACGATGGCGTCAACACCGTTCATAACGGCGATGAAACTTCCGATGTATTTAACTACGGAATGAGAAAATACTCTTAAAGCCAAGTCAGCACGTTTGTTACCAGCTTTTGCAGCCTCGTCAAGATCACGGAAGTCAGAAGAAACACCGGAAATACCAAGAACACCGGATTTCTTATTTATGATATCCATAACCTGCTCAAGAGAAAGGTTCTCTTTGTGAGCGATGAATTCGATACAAGTAGGGTCGATATCACCAGAACGTGTACCCATTACAAGACCCTCTAATGGAGTAAGACCCATAGAAGTATCTACACATTTTCCACCATCAACAGCGGAGATGGAAGAACCATTACCAAGGTGACATACAACAATCTTTAAGTCTTCAGGTTTTTTACCAAGAATCTCAGCAGCTCTTAAAGAAACATATTTATGAGATGTTCCGTGGAAGCCGTAACGACGAACAGCGTATTTCTCATAGTACTCATATGGAAGACCATAGATGTAAGCTTCTGGTGGCATAGTCTGATGGAAAGCTGTATCAAATACACCAACCATTGGAGTGGTAGGAAGAAGCTCTTTACAAGCAGCAACACCAACTAATGTAGGAGGGTTGTGAAGAGGAGCTAAGTCGTTACAAGATTCTACTGTCTTTAATACTTCTTCTGTAAGTAATGTGGAACAAGCAAATTTCTCACCACCATGTACCATACGATGTCCAACAGCATCAATTTCATCGATGGATTTTAATACACCATTTTCAGGGTCTGTTAACTGTTTTAATACAAGTTCAACAGCCTGACGATGTGCAGGCATTGCAGCTTCGTACTTAATCTTATCCTGGCCGGCCGGCTGATAAGTTAAAACACCATCGATACCGATTCTTTCACATAAACCTTTTGCGAGAACGTGTTCTGTCTCAGAATCAATAACCTGATATTTCAGGGAAGAGCTACCGCAGTTAATTACTAAAACCTTCATTTCATATCTCCTTTTTGTATAATTATTTATTACGAAACGCCAAATTTCGCTTATTTTATTTTGCTAGGCATATTATAGCTTGTTTTTTTTATCTTGAAAATGTACTTATTCAGCTTATGATGGAGTTTTTTTGTTATTTCGGCACTTTTTTTTGAGTTTTGATAGGTAATTGTATTTCATAGTAAACAATAAATGATTTTGTTTGAAAGTTAACATGATTAGACAAAAATATAAAAATGTCCAAAAAAATCGAAAAAATTCATCAAAAAACGATAAAAAATAGTAAGAAATACAAAAAATAGGAAGATTGCTGTTTCGTTTGTTTTCGGTTATAATATGGACAAAGATAAGCAGATTTATCCGCTTACAGCAAGAATACTCCGATCTCTAAGGTGGGAGATGAATTGCATTCAGGTAGAAATAAAAGGAGAAAGGAGTTCATTTATGAAAGTAGCGGGAATTATCGCAGAGTACAATCCATTTCACAAAGGGCACCAATATCATATAGAAGAAACACGGAAAAAAACAGGGGCAGATTATGTTGTTGTAGTTATGAGCGGGGACTATGTACAGCGTGGAGAACCGGCAATTGCAGATAAATATATGCGAACCCGGATGGCGCTTTCTGGCGGAGCAGACTTGATTATTGAAATGCCGGCAATCTATGCGACAGCCAGTGCCGAATATTTTGCTACAGCAGGGATTGGGATTCTTGATCAATTAGGCTGTGTCGATTATCTTTCCTTTGGAAGCGAATGGGCAGAAGTAGAAGATTTTTCGGCATATGCGACTTTATTTCTTGAAGAATCGGAAGAATATAAACAGATTTTGCAGGAACAATTAAAATCGGGAAAAAGTTTTCCAGAAGCGAGAGCTTTCGCAGCGGGAAACTTATTATTCGATTCGAAACCAGAAAAAGCAATAGAATTTTTAAAAGAGCCAAATCATATTTTAGGCTTGGAATATATCAAAGCATTAAAAAGAAGAAATTCTTTGATCAGGCCAGTTGTTATTAAAAGAAAAGGAAATCATTATCATGAAAATAAACTGACAGAAAACTATTCCTCCGCAACAGCAATCCGCCAAGAAATGTACCATTTTTATAGAAACTTCAGTAGAAAAAATCCGTATAATACAGAAACTTGTAATAGCGGAAAATGTGGAAATACGGGAAAAAATACCAATAACAGAGTCAGCAATATCTATAATAATACTTATAACAAAGAAAAAGAAGCACCCCAGGCATTTGAAAAAGCACTTTGTGGAGAATATCTTCCTTTTATAGAAGGATTTTTACAGAATAACTTTGTGACCTGGGAAGATTTAATGCCCTATCTTGACTATACGTTTCTTCTGAAAAATAAAGTAATTGGCAAATACTTTGGAATGAATCTTGATTTAGCAAGAAGATTTCAAAATATTTATGAGCCAGGACTTTCTTTCGAAGATTTGATAGAAGGCCTTCACGCCAGACAGATTACGGATGCGGCATTGAGAAGAGTTCTTTTGCATATCGTACTTCACATGAAATACTATCCATTCTTAGAAGAAGCCAAAGACATTCCGATACCATATGCAAGAATATTAGGCTTTTCCAAATCCTCTTCTCCCCTGCTAAAAGAAATACGTCAAAATGCCACTTTGGATATCATCCAACGTCCTGCAGAGGGCAAAAAACTTTATTCCAACAGTTCGGCACAGGCACAGATTTACAGTATAGATATACGAACCGCAGACTTGTATGAACAGATTGCTGCCAGAAAAGCAGGAAGAAAACCAATCAGCGAATATAAACGCCAGCAGGTGATAAGGTGAAATTTGGTTTGCCGCAGGCAAGGAGATGCCCGCAGCAATCACTATAAAAAATAACTGTGGAGAATTTACCGAAATCGAGTTATACTATGTTCTATATAAAAAGACAGCAAAGAAAATGCAAAATAGAAAGCGAGGTCGATTATGTATAATGCAGGATTGATTTTAGAAGGAGGCGGAATGCGCGGTGTATATACAGCCGGTGTATTAGATGCCTTTTTAGATGCAGGAATTGAATTTTCCAGTGTATATGGAGTATCTGCCGGAAGCTGCCATGCATGCAGCTACCTTTCTAAACAGAGAGGAAGGGCATTTCGAGTAAATGTAGATTATCTTGATGACCCGAATTACTGTGGAGCAAAAACATTTTTGAAAACAGGAAATGTTTTTGGGCCAGAGATGCTTTATGAACAGATTCCAGATGTGTTAGATCCATTTGATCATCAGGCATTTTTAAATTATCCAGGTAAGTTTTATGCAGTAGTTACTGATGTGGAAACAGGAGCTGCAAGATATTTAAGAGTGCGCGATCTTAGAAAGCAGATGTGGATGATTCGTTCATCAAGTTCGCTGCCATTAGTTTCTAAGACAATCGTTGTAAAAGGACATAAGCTTCTTGATGGAGGAATTGCTGACAGTATTCCGATTCGTAAATCAATAGAAGATGGCAATGAGAAGAATGTTGTCATTCTCACAAGAGACCACGGATATCGTAAGGCGCCGAATAAGCTGATGCCGATTATGCGTCTTCGTTATCCAAAGTATAAAGAATTTCTTCATGCTATGGAGACAAGACATGTCCGTTATAATGAGACAATAGATTTCTTAGAAGAACAGGAAAAAGAGGGAAAGGTCTTTATCATTCGTCCAGAAGCAAAAGTGGAAGTAGGAAGAATTGAAAAGGATAAGGCAAAACTTACGGTTCTTTATAAACAGGGACTTCATGACGGAGAAAAGGCAATAGAAGCAATGAAAGAATATTTGGAGAAATAGTCGGCGTGATTTAAATGTTTTTTACATCTTGTAATCTTTTACAGGAAACTAATTTTATAAACACGCTCTGGAAATTCTTTTTATTTTCTGGTAGACTAAAAGACAAATATAACTCAAGTATAACTGTAGAAAGGATTGGGAATTATGAGCAAGAAAAAAGTAGTAATAGCCCTCGGACACCGAGCATTAGGAACAACAATGCCAGAACAGTACAAAGCAACAAGAAATACAGCCAAGGCAATTGCAGATTTAGTAGAAGCAGGGGCAGACGTTGTTATATCCCACAGTAATGCACCACAGGTTGGAATGATCCATACAGCGATGAACGAATTCAGTAAGGACAGAGAAGACTATACACAGGCGCCTATGTCCGTATGTTCTGCTATGAGTCAGGGATATGTTGGATACGATTTACAGAATGCGATTCGTGCCGAACTCTTAAAAAGAGGAGTATATCGCCCAGTATGTACAATTATCACACAGGTAATGGTAGACCCTTATGATGATGCATTTAATGAGCCAGTTAAAGTTATCGGAAGACTTCTTTCGAAAGAAGAAGCAGAGCAGGAAGAAAAACATGGAAACTATGTTACAGAAGTAGAGGGCGGCTATCGAAGAATTGTAGCAGCTCCAAAGCCACAGGGAATTATCGAGATTGATTCTATCAAAGCGCTTTCTGACCAGGGACAGGTAGTTATCGCCTGCGGCGGTGGCGGAATTCCAGTGTTAGCACAGGGAGTAGAACTTCATGGTGCCAGCGCAGTTATCGAGAAAGACTATGCCAGTGGAAGAATGGCAGAACTGTTGAACGCAGACGTATTCATGGTTTTAACAAGTGTAGAGAATGTCTGTGTTGGTTACAATACAGAACAGGAATCTCCATTAGAGCATATTACTGTAGCAGAAGCACAGAAATACATCGATGAAGGACAGTTCGAGCCAAATACAATGCTTCCAAAGATTGAAGCAGGTGTTTCTTTCCTTGAAAAAGGCAATGGAAGAAAGGTAATTATTACATCAATTGATAAAGCTTTAGAAGGCTATCTGGAGAAAACCGGAACAATTATTGAATAACTTCTGGTTTGCGTAGCAGGAGAGACGCCCACAGGGAATATTATATTCTCTGTGGGCTGTGTTTTGGCTGCCTAAGTAAATTCAGAATTTATTTTTCTGGATATTTCTATGCCTTCAGCCTTCTTCTCCAAATCCCTCCGGCTGGTGAACTTGTAAAAATGTCAGAAAACTATAAAAAAGATATGGATAGATATTTTCTGTCTGCCTGAATCCGTATAATAACGGAAAGAAAGGTGGAAGAGAATGTTCATGTGGCATGTGGGAGATATAGCTGAAAAGAAAAAATGTAAAACAGGACAACACGAAAAAATAGCAATATTTAACATACCTTGCAGCGTTTTGCCTAGCAGGTCTTTCAGCATGTCCTGGACGTCCTAGGCATCCTTTGGTTGATAGTGTTCCAACAAGCTACTGATGAACGCTTTGCGTTCCGGATCCATTTTTCTTCTTCGTGCCATAAAAAAATCCTCCTGAATTGATATTTATTTTAACATCAATCCAAGAGGATATATAGCTCTTTTAGAGTTTACACAGAATTAATTACAGTCTCGCTGTAGATGGATTAGGTTAATTTAACTCGTAGCCTTACTTTACAACTCTTTTTTCAAATTTAATACATAATCTACAGAAACTTCACAAGCTTTCGCTATTATTTCAGGCGAAAGACTTAATGCCAGCATACTACATATATTTTTCATACGTTCTTTCTCTCTACCTTCTTTTTCACCAAGTTTTATTAAATTATCTTCATGTTTTTTCTCATCAAATTCGGTTAATAACATAACGCTCACCTCACTTTTACATTGATATAAAAACGTTCCTATACATTTCCATTCTCTGGCTTTTTCGACTGCTTTATCTATAGCTTTCTTTAGTTCCATTGCTTCAGAGTATTCCCTTACGAGCTTAATAAAATGTGCGTATTCATACAATGGCTGACATTGTTCCAATAATTTTCGATTATGTCCGTAGTTAATATTAAGCATTGTCGCTGTCCACTCAAATTCTCCTGAATCGTCTGGAACTTGAAAGGCATCAGATAATTTTAGTTTAACTACATCTGGCTGTTTCTCTGTTCCATTGTAAATAACATAATATCTTGGAGTTAGAATTTTCTGTAAAGAACTCACGTAAATGTCTAAGTTATTTTCTATAATGTAAATTCCATACAGTTCTGCAAAACATTCCATACCACGAAGAGGCATGTTAGGATTAAAAGTACTTTGATGTTCGAATAGGTTCATCTGACTGTCTATTAAAAATGAAATATCATTCTTCATCTTAATGTAGATAGCATCACTTAATGTTGTGATTTCAATATCATCTACATCGGTGTAATCTGTACCGCTTACTGCATTACACAAGGATAATAAATAAGCTTTGTTCTCTTCTGCACCAAAGACAAAACGAAATAAACGGTCTTTGTACTCTCGATTTGCATTCCCTGTATTAATTTTTGTCATAAATATCCTCCTATAAAATTATTATACTATAGCATATTGGAAAAAACACTATTTTTTGAAAATTATGAGAATATAACAAAAATCCCTTATTCGAGGCACTGGCCTCGTCTATAGTTTACTTAATGAATTAAATAGTAAATCACAATTACAAATTTAGATGCCCTGTTTGCTATTATACAATCACAAACAAGAACGAAACTAAAGGAGAAAAATCATGGCAGGAAAAAAGAACAATGGAGTAGTAGCAGTTATTTCTGATTTAACAAACGAGCAGGCAGCACAGCTGACGAAAGAAATTATAAAGGCAAAAAGAAAGGTTGCGCCGAAAGGAAAATCAATTCTATAGAATGTAGTAAGAAGGATGTGATAAAATATATAAAAATAAGGAGGAGGAAAAGCAATGAAAAAAACAATGCACAATTACAGGAAACTTTTAAACAAAAACATAATGCTGGCTCTTATGTTTTGCCTGACTTTAGGAATAGGAATTTTTACAAATTCTGTACAGGTTAAGGCGGCAAATTCATTGAAGATTGGAAATATTCAGGCATATGGTGGAAGTCAGGTAGCTTTTGAGGCAACATTTAAAATGAATGGTTATCAGAAGATTGAAATTTACCGTTCGACTTCAGGCGGAGCATTTCAGTTAGTTGATAATTTCACAGAAGAAGGGGAGTTATGGAATACTTACAGTGAAGGCTGGTATACTGTAGGTAATAAGAAAAAGGTAACTTGCTATGCAGATAATACAAAGGTAGCTGGACAAGTAGTATTTGAAGATGATTCTGTTACTGTGGGAAATCGTTATTCTTATAAAGTAGTTCTCACATGTAACGATGGAAGTAAAATTATGTCTGGAACGGTATCTGTTGCAGTAACATTAGATACAGCAGAGATTTTAAATATTTATTCTGCTGATGCGAAAAAAGTAAAGATAAAATGGCGTCGTGTTAGCAAAGCGCAAGGATATCAGATTTATCGTACAGAAGGTAAGAAATGGAAAGTAATTAAGACAATCAAAAGCGGTAAAAAGGTTACATTTGTAGATAAAAAGGTAAAGAAGAATAAGGTATACCGCTATAAAGTACGTGCTTACGGAACTGTGAAAGGTAAAAAGGTTTATGGCAATTTTGGATATGTATGTAAAGCATCATTGAAAAAGCCTACTGTAAAAGGAGCCTACAAAAAAGGCAGTATTTATGGCCCGGCACTTAATAACAATCAGTTAATGCAGGTTCGAAGAGTTGTTCAGAGTTTTAAAACAAACTATATCAAAAAAGGTATGAGCAACTATGAGAAAGCATTTATTGCATTTAATTATCTTAACCAGAATTGTAAGTATGCGACAAGAGGCTGGCAGTATAATGGAGCAAATACAGCTTGGGGAGCATTGGTATATGGTGAAGCACAGTGCTCTGGATATGCAAGAGGGATGAAAGCTTTATGCGATGCCATTGGAGTACCATGTTATTATGTTCATGCCAATAAAAAGGCATTAAATCCAAGCCATCAATGGAATCAGGTGAAAGTGGATGAAAAATGGTATATTGTCGATGCTCAGAGCGGATATTTTCTGGCAGGCAGCAAAACCTGGAAAAATGAAATTGGAATGTCATGGGATACAAAGGGACTTCCTAAATGTAGTGGAAGTAATCATAAACGAGGAGGATTTTACGGTATTTAGTTATTATTTAATTAAATAGAGCAGTATTCTATATCAGCAGGATGATTTCCTCACAGAAGGGTAGAGAATTTGTGAATTCCAATTATAATGATATAAAACGAGTATATTCCATATGGGTTTGTATGAATATGTCACAAAACTGTATGAATTATATTCATTTTACACAGGAAAGTGTAGTCGGTACTTATCAATGGAAAGGTGACATAGACCTTGCAAATATTGTTTTGATTGGTCTGGCAGAAGACCTTCCAGAAAAAGAAGAAAGATATGAACTTCATCGTTTGCTGGGAGCATTATTATCTGCTAAATTAAATGTAGATGAGAAGTTTGATATTATAGGAAATGAATTTGATATTCCATTGGAAAGTGACATTAGAAAGGATGTGAATGATATGTGTAATCTGAGTCAGGGAATAAAAGAACAGGCATATGCAGAGGGAACGGAAAATGGCATTGCGAAAGGTGTTGCCAAAACTATAATTAAGATGTATAGAAAAGAATGTGGGGCAGAACAGATAAGTGATTTATTAGATATGGAAGTTGAGCAGGTACGGGAAATTATAGAGAATGAGTAATCCAATCTAATAGATAAAAAAGAAACCGACATAACGCCGGCTTCAAAAGAGAGGAAAGTATGAAAAAATCTATCAAAAATCTGTTGTTGTTTTTGATGGTTTTATGATACTGGAAATTTGTGAACAGGTTGTGAGCAAAGAATGAAGATAATATGACGAAAAAGAAATTGCTGACGTTTTTCTGTAAGAAATAGAATAGGTCAGCAGTATCAAAAGAAACCTATAAATGAATAGTGTCAAAAGTAGACTGTTAGGTTTGACAAATCATATAAAATTAAGTGTCAAATCTAATGGTCGTTTTTTGTGATACAGAAAGAAAATTATGAGAAAGATTTATGGGTATGTGCGAATTTCTATAAAGAAGCAGAATATGGATAGACAGATTCAGAATATTTAGTTTAGAAGATACCTGCGCTATGCTTTCATCTACAGAAATAAAAAATCCTATACACGCTCCAACACCATTCGGTTCTCTGGGAAGAGTAAAAAGATTTCTTTTCGAATAATTATTTTTTTATGGCATGGACAATTTCTGTCCATGCCAATCCGTATAATAAAACCAACAAAACAACAACACATCACACAGGAGGAGAAAGTTATGGCAGATACACTTAGTGGAATTGTATGGATTTTATACATAGTACTTGGATACTGATCCGTAGGTCAGACGATTTATGCAAACAAAATTATTATTGGTCCTATGGGAACATTGTGGATCAAAAGATTTATACTTGGTTTTATGTTTGGCTGGGTATTAATTCCAGTTGCTATTATAAAGTGTTTGATTTTTCGCTAAATAAGAGCAGATAAATCGACGGAGATAAAGATGCAAAGAATAGGAAAGTGGGGATGCAAGAAAGAATTTCAGATAGCAAAGCTACTTGTTTTGGAAAGTTTTTAGCAGAAACTAGATGTCGGATATGATTTATCTCAAAATATAACTGGGGAATTGAACGTGGAGATAATGGGGAACTAACTATACTCGATAAAAAATATAAATATGATGTTAATCTTGAAGAAGATGGAACATTTGTCATCTGGTGGAGGATGTCCGTAGCAAAGGCCTTCCTATCAACAAGACATTATCCTATTTATAAAAATGCAATCGCAACGATGGGAATTATCGCTTATGAAGTACAGCAGGTATTTTCAGTTGGAGTAGAAAATGAGAGTTGTTAATTCAAACACGCTCTAGAGCGTGTTTGAAAAATAAAAGTTGCACAAAACATATATTCTAATTCCCTTTTTCATGTTAAAATAAAGAAAAAAGGGGTGTTTACTATGTTGAGACGATACGAATTAACTGACGATGAATGGAACCGCATTGCTCCTTTACTGCCACCTGAAAATTCTGGAAAACAGGGCCGTCCTAAAAAAAGTAATCGAACAATTCTTAACGGGATTGTTTGGATTGCTCGTAGTGGAGCACCCTGGCGTGATCTTCCAGAACGTTATGGTGCATGGCAAACGGTATACTCCCGTTTTCGAAAATGGATTGACGATGGTATCATTGATAACATTTTCCGTGTTCTAAGCCTTGAGGCTGAATTAACAGAATTATCTATGGATGCCTCTATTGTTTCGGCTCATCAACATAGTGCAGGTGCCAAAAAAGGGGGTCTCCAAACGAAATCGGACACAGCCGAGGTGGGGCCAGCACAAAAATTCATGCGGTAGTAGATGCTTATGGTTATCCAGTATATTTTATGATTAGTGAAGGGCAACGTAATGATATCAATTACGCAATCCCTTTGCTTGAACATATAAATACGAATGGAAGCAACGTATTAGCTGATCGTGGATACGATAGCAATAAATTACTTGATTATATCTACTCTCATGGTGGAGAACCAACAATCCCATCCAGAAAAGGGGCAAAGTTTGACCGACATTGTGATTGGTGGCTTTATAAAGAGAGGCATTTAGTAGAAAACTATTTTCTCAAATTAAAGGTGTTTCGCCGAATAGCGACACGTTATGATAAACTGGCGTCCACTTTTCTAGGTTTTGTATGCATCGTCTCAATATTAATTTGGTTAAAATGAACAACTTAAAATGTTTTTCAAACACGCTCTAGTACGGTCTTAACACTGCCAGATAACAGATTCATTTGGCAGTGTTTTTTATGATAGATAATGGGAAAATATTGATTGCTAATGTAGTTAGAATGTTATGGTATCGACAGTATTATAGAATCATGAAAAATAAAGAGTTAAGAAGCTTTCAAATAGAAAGTTTAAGTGAAATATGGTAGAATGTTCGTAACAGGTAGCCGGTAGATAGAAAGAAGAAATATTAAAATAGTGACATAATGGAATGTAAATTTTTCTCCGCCTGTCACTGCCGTTAAATTAATTCTACATTAAAATAGAGACATAATGGAAATATGAGAGAAGACAATTCAATACTAAATTATCATATTGTTGCTTTTGATTTGTAAAATAATTTGCCTTATCACGAAATTAACATAATTTGTCAGAAAATCAACAAAAATGAAAAAATATGTGATAATATAATCGAAATGCTATTTATTTGTTTAAAGACTAACTTAAAAACAAAGTTTTTTTTATAAATAATGCGATAGCGTGGGAAGCAAAGAGGTAATGTGATAATTTGGAGGTGTTTTGATGATTCGTCAGACAGGTTTAGCACAGGCAATTGACATAGCAGGGAATCGTGCAAAGTACGATGAATGTGCAAAGAAATTGCTGAGCTACAAGGCAATCATAGCGTGGATTTTAAAATCCTGTACAAAAGAATTTTCACAATACGGAGTGCAGTATATCTGTGATAACTGCTTAAAAGAAGAAGCTGAGGTATCAACCCATGCAGTACATCAGGATGAATTAGATGATGAATTAGATAAGGATAACAAATTAGATGGAGACGAAAGAGTGGAAGGCATGAATACGGAATCCAACTCGATTCAGGAACATACAATATATTATGATATTCGTCTTCCGGCCTTTCTGCCAAAGAGTAACGAAATAGTTCGTTTGATTCTTAATCTAGAAATACAGTTAGATGATACGCCAGGATACCCAATTGTAAAGAGAGGATTTTATTACTGTGGAAGAATGGTTTCCGAACAATATGGAACTGTATTTACAGATGAACATTATGAGAAGCTAGAAAAAGTCTACAGCATATGGATTTGTCCAGATCCGGCGAGAAAACGAAAGAATGGAATATTTAAATATCACACGGTAGAGGATATAATTTACGGAGAATCCTATACAAAAGAAAAAAATTATGATTTGATGGAGGTAGTAGTTCTCAATCTGGGAGATGCGGATAAGAGTAGTGATTTAGAGATACTAGATTTACTGAATGTATTGTTCTCTGCGACGATAACACCAGAAGAGAAAAAGCAGAGACTAAATGATGAATTTGAGATAGCGATGACAGTAGAATTTGAAAGCGAGGTGCAGGAGATGTGTAATTTAAGCGAGGCACTTGTAGAGCTGGGAATAGAACAGGGCAAAGAATTAGGAAGAGAAGAAAGAAATATATCTATGGCACAGATGATGATACAGGAAAGAGAACCGGTTGAAAAAATAGAAAGATATACAGGTTATGCATTAGAAAAGTTAAAGGAGATATCAAATGGAATAGGGATACCGTTAATGAAATAGCAGATGTATTGGGAAGTCCATTAATGATGGAGTAGATAAAATTATAACATGATAAAATGAGAAAATCAAAAATGTATTGATCTGCACAATGACCATGATGAAAAAGAAAAAATATAATTACAAAGCGAAAGCTCTCGATACCAAAGTATCGGGAGCTTTTTGCATATAGTCAATAATCATAGAGTTCCGATTCCAATATGGAGCTACTTTTAATTTTGTTGCAGATAATTACATACTCTACATTCCAATGTGACTCTGTATTTGACATGCGACTATTACTATCGTTGAATTATTATAAAGTATTTTACAGAAAAAGTATAGAAAAATATTTAAAAGAAAATTTTAGAAAAAACATTTATAAAAATGCTGTATGTTATTATATTGTTTAAAATCAAAATTAGTATACTGCCCTTATGTAATTATTTGAATAAAATTAATAAATGCTGGACAACAATACCTAACAGTGCTATCATAACCTCAATAGGAGGTGACACATAATGAGGGTTGAACTACTATTTGATTTAGAAAAGCCTTCGCTGCCTGCCGATAACCGCGCAATTTTTGTTTCCTTTTTAAAGAAGACATTGGAACAGTCGCATGAGGGACATTTTTTTGAACGGTATTTTGGTGGGACGGCAAGGAAGGATTATTCTTTTTCAATTATATTGGACAAACCCAGGTATGAGGGGGAGAGGATACAGCTTAAAACTCCGCGGCTAAAGATGATTTTTTCTGCGGATGATCGGAATCGGACGGGATTAATTTTCTCTATGGCTTTTATGGGAATGAAGTATAAGAAGTTCCCACTTCCTGAGAAGAATGCGATGACACTCAAGAGAATCGCTCATGTGAAGGAAAATGTGATTATAAGCAATCGAGTAATGTTTCGAACAATTCCAGGTGGTGGACTGGTTGTAAGAGATCATTCCAGAGAGACGAACAGGGATAAGTATTATGTGATTGGGGAGGAGCAGTTTGAAGAGAAAGCAAGGCAATCCCTGATGAGGCAGGCAATGGAAGCGGGATTTCCTAAAAGGTTAGCAGAAGAAATCAAGTTTCAGCCTGTTTCTGGAAAAAAAGTTGTATCCAGGTTATATGGAATTATGATTGATGTATCAGCAATTACGTTTATAGTAGAGGCAGATTCAATGATTTTACAGTATTTTTATCAAGCAGGTGCTTCGAGCAGAACGGCTATCGGATACGGTCTATGTTCCATAATAGAGCAATTATAATTGAACTTTTTGCTTAAATTAAAAGCCAGTAAATAAAAGAGTTGAGTTCTATAATAGGAATGTTAGCGTTAAGATAAGATGGGATTTTACAGATAGGACCTGGAATAAATGATTATAGAATTGCTGGATGATGAAATGTTAATAAATATTTTTTAGTTAATTTCCGCTATAGTGCAGAAGGGAGGACTATGGTTACAAGATTAGAGAATGATATTTTTGATATAATGGTCGAACCTTCCGATTGGAGGTATTCGGCAGCAATCGTAGGGTTAAGCAGATATTTTGAAGACCGGGATAAAATGGAAGATGAGGACTATGAAGTAGATGAAGACTGCATTAAGTTTTGCAGTGATTCTATTACGAAAGAGGAATTTTTACTATTTGCAGAGAGTTATTATGGAGAGGAATTTCCACATGTTCAGGTAGAAGAAATATTGTCCAGAAAAGAATTTTCAAAGGAAATGATTGATTTGGTGAACAAGTTGCTGAAGGAAAATTCTATTATGAAAAAAGTATTTTCTAAAAAGAAGTTTGATGGTTCGAATCAGGAAGAACTGTTGGAGATGATAGATGAGAACCGTCTGGTGCTTATTCGGGAAACTTTTCGTAATAAAAAAAGTATGTATGCTAATTTTGCAAATGAAAGTCAGTTGTTTCAAGAAAAGTCAGACGTTTGCTGTCGCTTGCAGGGATATTACGTTGATCCGGGCAGAAAGTCGAGAGGAGCTGCATTTGCTTTTAATAACAATATTAATGTGGTAGAGGATTCTATATTATTGGATTTTGTTCCATTTGGATTTTTTGGTGAATATGAATCTTTTTTTGTGAATGACAGTTATTCCGTGAAGGAACTGATACATACAAATGATTTGCTTGCGGAAAAGATGGAAGAAGAGCGGACGGAAGAAGGTAAAAAAATACGGGATGCAAGGAAAATTTTATTTCGGGCGATGCAGGAGTCGGCAGATTTTATCAATTATGATGTAGAAGTTATTTTAAAGGAACGACCTACACAGGATAAGCCCAATGATTTTTTTCAGACGTTATTTATTAGAGAGCATAGCATTCAGGTTTTGCGAGATTTTAAAAAACATTATAAATCATTTTGCTTTAAAAGAAAAATGCGGGAAAATTATGATTTAGATATTCAGAAGGAAGTGATTGACTGCATTTTGAATTTAAAGAGAGCGGATGAATTGATTTTATTTTTTCTAAGAGAAGAATCAGCCTATTTAGTTGACGCATTGATAAAGTTGAATCAGTATATTGAGGGGAGTGAAGCTGCGATGGAAAAAGGACAAAGATCAGCCTTTGCATGTGCAAAAGAACTTATAAGAAAGTTACCAGAAAATAAGAGGAGAACATATAGGCAGCGGTTGACGAGTACGCTTATTTTAAAAGATTATACAGGATATTTAAATATTCTTGTGCAGTTGGCCAATTATGCAGATATGATATTTGATTTTGCATTTGATCTGTTTGAAGATTTTGAGAAAAATATGGACATTGCCTATGCCTTTGTAAATGCATTGGGCAAAGCACCAGATAAAAAAGCATTGGGTAGCGAAAAAGCAAAATAGATAAATGGGGGATTAAAAAATGAAGAAAAAAGCGTTAACTCTTACAGTTGTTGCAAATATGACATCAAATTACGCAGAGAATCTTGGAAATATAGCAAGTGTACAGAAGGTATTTAAAAACCGAAAGATTTATACGATACGAAGCAGAGAAAGTTTGAAAAATGCACTTATGGTACAGGCTGGATTATACGATGATTTGCAGACGATTTCGGATAATTCAAAGCAGAAAGTTGTGGTGCAGAAGGCAGTAAGTGAGAAGTTGAATGCAGCAAATTGCCGGGCGTTAGAAGGCGGTTATATGAACACAATAGATACTACATATATCCGCAACAGTTCTATTTATGTTACCGATGCGATTTCTTGTGAAAGCTTTGTAAACGAGCCTCGTTTTCATAATAATTTATATCTGGCAAGTAACTATGCACAGGCAAATGGATTAAATGTTCAAAACAATGCGGATAAGGTGGGACTGATGCCATATCAGTATGAGTATGATAAAGGATTAAAATGTTACAGTATTACGGTTGATCTGGAGATGATAGGAAAAGATAAGAACTTTAATATGGAGGCATTACCGGAGGAAAAAGCAGAAAGAGTAATACTTTTGCTTAATGCAATACAGAATCTGAGCCTTGTTGTAAAAGGGAATCTGGATAATGCGGAACCAATTTTTATTGTCGGAGGTTTGTCTGACAGAAAAACGCATTACTTTGAGAATGTAGTACATGTAAAAGAAGATAAATTGGAACTATCCGAAGATTTAATTCAAAAGAAGAACCAGGGATTTTATGCTGGACTATTAAAGGGACAGGCTTTGTTAAATGAAGATGAAATAGAAGAAAAGCTGCAAACGATAGGAGTATCTGAATTTTTCAGCAAACTTGGTGAAGACGTTAAAACATATTTTGATGTGATGAAGTAGGAGGGAGGCCATAGGATGAAAGCGTTTCGTCTGATAATAAAACAGACCAGTGCAAACTATAGAAAACCAGAAACGATAAAGAATAAGATGACCTATCCCCTGCCTCCGTTTTCCACAGTAATTGGTGCATTGCATAATGCCTGTGGCTATACAGAATATAAAGAAATGAATCTCAGTATACAGGGAAAATATGAATCTATGCACAGGGAGCCATATACGGATTATTGCTTTTTAAACAGACTAGAGGATGACAGAGGGATTCTTGTGTGGCTTCCGAATGCTTCTTTCTTTTCTAATGCATTTGTGAGAGTGGCACATACTCAGAAATCACAGGGAAACAGTTTTCGTAAAGGAGTTACGATTCAGGTTGAGAATCAGAATCTGCTTGATGAATATCGCCGTTTAAAAGATTTAAATGATAGCATCACAGAATTCAAAAAAACAAGATTAAACCCCGTACTTGCCCTTATTAAAAAGAGAAAGAAAACTTTAAAAGAAAAAAAGAAGGTAAGGAAGCAGGAAGGACTGGATTGTATTGCTGTATTAACGAGAGAGAATGAACTAAAAGAGATAGAAAAGCAGATAAAAGAATGGTTCGAAAAATATAAATATGAAAATTATACAGAGCCACTTTCTCATTTCCGTAATTTGGTGAAGTCGGTAAAATATTATGAGATTTTAAATAATATTGAATTGGTTATTCACGTACAGGCTTCTGATGAAGTGTTGCATGATTTAGAGGAACACTGGACGGATATCAAGTCGATTGGACGTAGCGAGGATATGGTGGATGTGCAGGAGGCGAAGATAGTAGAGTTGCAGGAGAAACTAAATAAAGAGGTGAATAATATTTACTCGGCGTATATTGATTATGATACGATAAAAAGAGGTAATTCGGAAGGAGTGCGAATTTATCCTTTGGGGAGAAAGGATAAATATGTCAGAGGAACGGTCTATTATTTAAATAAAAATTATGAGATATCGCCTGAGAATGGAAAGCGAATTTTTCAAAAAAAGAAAGTTGTGTATACTTCAAACTATGAAATTAATAAAGTTGGAGAAAATGTATATATTGATGAAGATGAATATATAGTGAATTTTATTTAATATTATTTTAAGATGGAAAAAAATGGATACAAGTAAGTATTGGGCTAAGTCGGATAAAGTTACAACATTAGTGATACATAATGCAGCTCTAAGAGAAGCGTTGGACAAACTATATGAATTAGGATACATTGAAAAGGAAATGTATGAATTATTAAAAATAGCCTGTGAGTATCATGATTTAGGGAAAATTAATGAAATATTTCAGGCAAGAATGAAGAATAAAAAGCTTCATTTTGATTTGGAAAAAGAAATTCCGCATAATGTATTATCTCTATTTTTTGTTGATTCAGAAAGAGTCAACAAAATAAATCCTGAAGATAAAAAGAATTATGTCAGGATGTTATTTGCAATATTATATCATCATTATAATTCTGATTTGATGAGAATGGTATCAAGTAGCAAGAGGCAATTAGAAAATATTTTTCCACAGGATGCTTTTCCGGATATTCAGGATGAGATATATAGCCTTCCTATAGGGATCGAAGAGGAGATTAGTGAAGTTATAGGGTTAAAAGATGAGAAAGCTGTGAAAATGAAAGGTCTGCTTCATAAATGTGATTACGCTGCAAGTGGTCATTATCCGATAGAGTTTAGAAATGATTTTTTGTTATCTGGCTTAGAATATCTTTTAATGCAATGGAATAATCCTGCAGATCAGGAAAAACAGGAGATACAATCGGCAGAGGAGTTTGCATTGTCTGAACAGGATAAAAATGAAAATGAAAGGGCGACTGTTGATTGGAATTCTCTACAGTATTTTTGCAAGGAAAAACAAAATCAAAATATCATTGTGGTTGCCCAGACTGGAATGGGAAAGACAGAAGCTGGCCTTCTTTGGATAGGGAATCACAAAGGATTTTTTGTTTTGCCAATTCGCACAGCAATTAACGCGATATATAACAGGCTTAGGAAAGATATGCTTGTAAATTCAGATAAAATTGATGAGCAAGTAGGAATTTTACATAGTGAACAATTAGAATACTATACAAAGAATATAGAAGGTTCAGATGAAGATATTTATGAATATGTGAAAAGAGGGAAACAATTTTCACTGCCGCTGAATATTTCAACATTAGATCAGCTTTTTGATTTCATTTTCCAGTATCCGGGATATGAATTAAAACTGGCCACGTTATCTTATTCAAGGATTGTGATCGATGAAATTCAGATGTACAATGCAGAATTACTGGCATATCTCATTTTTGGATTGGAAAAAATCGTGAAGATGGGTGGAAAAGTTGCCATATTAACAGCAACCCTGCCTCCGTTTGTAAAAGAATTGCTAGAACAGCATCTCAATATCCCAAAAGAAAATCAGGAAGTCTTTATTGATGATAAAAAAGCGAGACATCATATCAAGGTTTGTGATAAAAAAATAAATGCAGAAGATATTGTAAAGCTGTATCTGAAAAATAAAGAAGCATGTAAAAGCAATCCACATAAAGGCAATAAGATACTCGTTGTGTGCAATAAAATAAAAACTGCACAGAAGATATTTGATGATGTGAACGAACTCATAAAAGCAAAATATGATAAGGAAGAAATTCATATTTTCCATAGTCGCTTTATAAAAGAAGATAGAGAAAAACTTGAAAAAGAAATTATAGAGTTTGGACAAACTGGTAATAAGTCGGAGAATGTTGTCGAGAAGGGCGGAATCTGGATAACAACCTCGGTTGTAGAAGCAAGTCTGGATATTGATTTTGATTATCTGGTAACAGAATTACAGGATTTATGCTCCCTATTACAGAGAATGGGACGGTGTAATCGCAAAGGCTTAAAGAGTGTTTTCGAATCTAACTGTTATATTTACCTGCAGATTGATTCTGCAGATTTGATTGGAAAGACGAAAAGAACTGGGAGAAGAGGCAAGGAAAAGGTATATGGTTTTATAGATGCTACGCTATATGAACTTTCTAAAAAAGCAATATCTGAACATGAGGGAATATTGACAGAAAGTCAAAAACAGGAGATGCTTTAGAAATATTTCACTACAGAAAATATACAGAACAGCTACTTTATGAACAGCTTCAAAAAAACATATAAATATGTTAGTGAAATTAGACCGTATTCTTATCAAAAAAATGAAAAGAAATTACGTGAAATTGTAACAGAAACAATCATTCCAAGTCCAGTCTATGAAGAAAAATCTACTCAAATCTTGGAGTGCGTTCAAAAGCTAAAACAAGCGGATCTTTCTGTTATACAGCGACAAAAATTAAGAAACCAGATTATGAAGTATACCGTTAACGTTCCATATTATCATTGGAAAAGTTATCAGGATGCTCTAAATTCCAAAAAAACTTCTGGCAGAAAAGCAAAATATTATGAACCAATTCAAATAGGAAAATATGAGAAAATCAAAGTTATGGAATGTAACTATGACAAAAAAGGATATAGCCCGATAGAATGGACAAAGAAAACGGAAGATAATGAATAGCAAAGCATAAAATGTGGATATCGTGTTATTATAATATTTTTGTTTGTGTCACTTTGTTGCGAGATATGTTACATAAAAAATGTCGACCTCCAATAATGTAAAAATCCCCGTACATTGACAGCGATTAAAAAACACGATAAATAGGACATTTTCCATCAATCTTGTAGAAGAAACAAGAAAAATATGGTAAAATATTTATAGCTATTGATAGGTCGACAGAAAGTGGGTGGAAAAGAAAGAAAATAAAAAGAGATGGGGAGGATGGATTAAAATAGAGACATAATGGAATGTAAATGATTCCGGCGGCAGTATCCATTAACGCTGTTGATTATTAAAATAGAGACATAATGGAATGTAAATATAAATATGCAATATACGAAGTAAGCATCGGGAATGAATTAAAATAGAGACATAATGGAATGTAAATTCAAGAGCATGGGACAGATAGTCCTTGCACCTCTGTGATTAAAATAGAGACATAATGGAATGTAAATAATACTCAAGCTTAAACTTTATAAGATCCGCAACGTAATTAAAATAGAGACATAATGGAATGTAAATAGCTTGACCGCTGGTTCCGATCTGTTAAGGATTATCATTAAAATAGAGACATAATGGAATGTAAATAATCAGATTAGAAAAGTTTTAGGATTAAGTATTAATTAAAATAGAGACATAATGGAATGTAAATGTCGTGTTTGGGATTGCTCATTTTTCTTACCTCCGATTAAAATAGAGACATAATGGAATGTAAATGAAGTAAAAGGATATTTCTACGAAGATGATACATACATTAAAATAGAGACATAATGGAATGTAAATAAACGAAATTGGCAGAAATTATTAACACTTCTGGACATTAAAATAGAGACATAATGGAATGTAAATAAAAATTATTGCGGACATTGCAAGAACCAGATAAAATTAAAATAGAGACATAATGGAATGTAAATCAGAAAGGCAAAGGAGCTGTCCATTTGCATACTGATTAAAATAGAGACATAATGGAATGTAAATATAGAAGTGCGTAAGAAGCTCAATGAGCTGTCTTTAGATTAAAATAGAGACATAATGGAATGTAAATTAGCTTGTATGGCAGCCAGAGAACCACGCACGTCATCATTAAAATAGAGACATAATGGAATGTAAATAGATAAAGCTAAGAAAAAAAGTAGTCTACTGTTTTATTAAAATAGAGACATAATGGAATGTAAATTTTGCATCTGGTTTTTCTAAATCAGATGCTACTTCTATTAAAATAGAGACATAATGGAATGTAAATACGATTTTATTTGGAGGAACATGGGAAAAAATAGAATTAAAATAGAGACATAATGGAATGTAAATTTTGTAACGGCAGCGGCCAGAAGTGCAGTAAGAGCATTAAAATAGAGACATAATGGAATGTAAATTAAAGCCACATTCGCATCTTTTGCCGTTGCGGTCTTTATTAAAATAGAGACATAATGGAATGTAAATACCACAGCTAATATTGCATGGCAGTACACATCTAAATTAAAATAGAGACATAATGGAATGTAAATGGAGACGGCGTAAACAATCCATTCGAGGATTATGATAATTAAAATAGAGACATAATGGAATGTAAATTAATGACGTGTTTTTACTACTTTTAATGTTTTATTAATTAAAATAGAGACATAATGGAATGTAAATAAGAGGTTAGATAAAAAATATTTCTACAGAAAAATCATTAAAATAGAGACATAATGGAATGTAAATGAAAAATACCATGTAGGAATTTAGTATTTTTTTAGATTAAAATAGAGACACAGTAGAAAGTTCGTTTGATATAATAAAAAATGGATGAAAATATATGAGAGGAGGAACAAAGTATGGGACGATTTGTTGATCCAGATAATAGTGCATTTCAGGATGCATTAAGTTCAAAAATATATATTGATAAAATGGGATTGATTTCATATACGAACAGTGTAATAGACATGACAGAGTAATTTATTTATTTTTTATCTTCCCCCTAAATTCAAAAAAATTTTGCAAAATATCAAATACTCATATACAATAAAGAACAAGAATATACGGAAGAGGGGGAGTGGCATGATTTCGGATGAGATGGCTTATCGGCAGTATTTGGACGGGAAAGAAGAGAGTGCAGATATTCTTGTTGAGAGATATGGGGATGCACTTACATATTACATAAATGGATATATCCATGATATTCATGAGTCAGAAGATTTGATGATAGAGGCCTTTGCACAGATTTTTGCAAAGGAGCGTCCGATTGATGGAAAAGGAAGTTTTAGGGCATATCTGTATAAAACAGCAAGAAATTTGACGATACGGCATAGACAGAAGCATAAAATATGGTTTTTACATTTAGATGAGGTAGATTTTGAGCTACCAAGCGAAGAACTGGTGGATGCAAAACTTTTGCAGTCGGAGCGGGAGCAGCATCTTTATGAAGGAATGGCGAATCTGAAGAGAGTATAGAGAAGTACTGTATCTGGTTAGTCTGGAAGGAATGAGTTATAGAGAAGCAGCTCGGATTCTTGGTAAGAGTGAAAAACAGGTTACAAATCTGGTACATAGAGGGAAGAAGAGTTTAAAAAAGATTTTAGAGGAAAGAGGTTTTATATATGCGGACGAATGAAGAACGTCAGCAATTGATTCATAGAAGAACGCTGGAGATTCAAAGAGAACAGCAGAAAAAAAGAGAGAGAGTAATCAGTGGATCAGGGATTGCTACATGCCTGGTGATGATTATTGGAATAGGATGTCTGATGCCAGAAGTAACCAAACAGGCTTCCGCTTCTGGGGCAAAAACTAATTATACAACAGGAATGGCTAGTATGTTGGGAAATTATGAGGCACTTGGATACATTTGTATGGGAATTTTGGCATTTGCACTTGGTGTTTCTGTAACGATACTTTTGTATCGTTTGCGTAAGGCGGAAGAACATCGAAAAAAAGCAGAAGAATATAAACAATCGCAGCAGGTGCGCGAAAACAGTCTGAAAAAAGAATAACAATAACAAAGCGGGGAAAAATAGAATGAATTTTGAGATAATTGATAATATATTTCAGGTAATAGTATTTTCTCTAATTGTGGTGGCAGATATTGTGTGCTGGTTTTTGCACAAGAATCGTTTGTATATTATATTGGCTTTGGCGCATAGCTGTTTTATGATGGGAACACTTTACTTTGTACTATATCTTGTTATCCGGGGAAAGGTACCACAGTTTTTTTATGTATCAGAGATTTCCTGGATTGCCAGTTATTTGTTTCTGCATTCGTATCAGATTGTAGGATATAAGGGACAGAGGATGAAGATATCAGTGATTCCGTTGATTTGTGGAATTGGTGTGGCGATTATTTCAATCTGGAGTGGGATTTTTGGTCCGGCGATCCTTTCAACGGGAGTATTTACATTAGCAGCAGGAGCGATTGTCTACATTAGTGTTTTTCAGATTTTATATGGCGATGCACCATATAAAAGCAGCATTTGTATTCTATTATGTATAATTTTACAGGTGAGTCTATATATAAGTTCGTCTTTTTTTCATGACTATACAAGGTTTAATTTGTATTTTTGCATTGATATTGTGCTGACAATTTCGATGGCGATGTTATTACCTTGTACATTTATGGAGGTGGGGAAAGATGATGTACATTGAAAATATTTTCATTTGTATTAGTATTCCATTATTGCTTTCATTGATTTTTATTCAGGGAGAAGCACGTAAATATACATTATTTGTTTGTATTGGAATGGGAATATGTGTGCTTTCTGCATATGTCAGCAGTTTTTTTATGAATTATTATGGAGTGGATACAATAGAGGCCTCCATTGAAATTACACCGGTCTGTGAAGAAGTAATGAAGCTTTTTCCGTTATTATTTTATATTTTAATATTTGAGCCGCAGAGAGACCAGATTCCAAGAGTTGCTATTGCAATTTCGGTAGGATTTGCTACTTTTGAAAATGTGTGTTATTTAACAGAGAATGGGGCTGCAGATTTTGATCTTTTATTAATACGGGGAATTTCGACGGGAGCGCTTCATATATTATGTGGTATTTTTATCGGCTTTGGACTTGCCTATATATTTAGACAAAGGGCAATTGCAATTACGGGAATGGTTGGACTTCTTGGCGCATGTGGTGTTTTTCATGCAATTTTTAATCTGCTTATTTCGGCAGATGGCATTTGGAGGTGGATGGGGTATTTGTTTCCATCGGGCATGATTATTGTGCTGGTGAGTGTATGGCATTTGATGGTAAAGTTAAATCATATGAAGTAAAGTCAGGAAAATTGGGATCTTACAAAAGAAAAGGAAGCGGGTATACCCTGCGATCCAATTACAGGGTATTTGATTTGATAAGCAAAGCATGCATGAAGATCTTTTTAAAATCTTTTCATTTATTTTTTTAAATAGGTGAAAGGATTTTTTTTATTATGTCTTTATAGAAGTACAATGTAAAAATGAGTAGAGAGGAGGAGAAAGATGAACCCAAAGGAGATTAGGAGGGAAAAGATTCATCAGCGTATTCATATTCTGCGTATTCGATATGACAGATGTATCATTTTTAGTTTGACACTCCTTTCCGTCGGATTGGCAGTATGTATGGGGATAATGTTTCAAGAGATGCATTTATCTGGTGTACCTGCTGTTGTTGACAGTTACGGCTCTGTTCTCCTAAGAGATGGGGCGGATTTATATGTGATTATCGCCGTTGCTGCTTTTGTAGCAGGTGTGATTTTTACGATGGTATGTATCTGGTTTCAGAATAAGAAATCAGACCAAAAGAAGAAAGTATGAGATACGCAGAATAAGAGGTGAAATGTATGAAGTACCAGAAAACAAGATATGTATTAGCGAGAGTCCTCGCCGCAATACTTACTTTAACAGCAGTATTCGGGTTATCCGCTCCGCTGATAACACAGGCGGCTTCCAATGTATCTGTTCTTTATCGATATGATGGTGATGGAACTGAAACAAAGAATCGTGTAGGGATTCGCTCTGTCATTATTAATGATAAGAAGTATTTTGATATTCATGATGGCAGTGTGACAGATCGCGTAGATCCAAACAATCAGATTGCATTTTTACAGGCCGTACTCCAAAGTGGGAATGAAACAGATGGTGGAACAGACAGTCTGATTGGACAGTGGGCATCTCTGGCAGAGCAGATTTATGGAACCCATAACAAATATGCCGCTTTTGTGAATGCAGGTGGAGGTTTTGCTAAGAACTTTACTGGGGAAGAAAACCGTACAAGAAATGGTTATGCTGATGTTGCTTATGCACTATCACAAAAAGAACCTAAGAGTGATAGAAAGAGTGGAAAAGATAATACCTATTGGACAGGACTTGCTTATGCTAAGAATTTAAAGAGTGTTCGTCAGCAGGCAGCAGAAGAGATTGCTTCCGGAATTAATCGAAAGGTTAGTGGAAGCAGCATTCTTAACAGTACAGAAGGCCAGGATGCTGCGTTAAAGCAGATTGATGATGACACAACGCAGGATGTTTTATATTCGCTTGTAACTTGCGTGGACCGTGTAGGATCCACACCAAGATTTTGTTATAACACTTTTGGACTGGCTTTTTATGATTTCAAATTATCGGTAATTGCCGGAGAAGGGTTAGAGTATATTACAAAGGCACAGAAGTATGATTCTTTAAAAGAAGCAGTAAATGGACAGGCTGCGGGTGTCACTTATAAGACAAATGCCAACTCGAATCCTAAATTGAGTTATTATAAGAATGAGTCGAAAGAGGAAGCAGATATTGGAATGGAATTTAAACAGTCGAATTCCCTGACGACTTCTAATACGTTAGAGACAGGAAAAAGTTATTCTTACAGTGAGATGATTGGCTCAGAAACAACACTTTCCGGAGAGATTCCGCTGATTGCAGAGGTGGAGCAGACTTTAAAAATGGAGGTGACCTGTGAGCAGGCATTATCCACAGCATATTCTGAAACAAAAGAATATAGTGAGACTTCCGAGAATACGATTTCTTCCAGCATGTCACTTCCGGCACAGACAGCGGTTGGAATGGAATCTTCTAAGGCAGTAACAAATGTGCAGCTTGGATATGACTGTCCGGTGGCGATTACTTATAAAGTAGCGGTTTTCTCTTTATCAGGTACTGTATATGATGATAATATGAAAATACAATCATTCTCTACGGCAGGCTATCGTCAGAGCCATTTCAGCACAATTTTTGGTTCTGAGTCTGAAAAAGGCGGAACGACAGCAATGGATAATCTTTATAACCGTGCAGTAAGATATACCGCGACACCAAATTACGAGCAGGCATATGGACAGACTTATGGATGGACAAAGAAACGGTCTGATGGAAATCCGGCAGATAAATTAGAGAAACTGGAATGGAAAGATATTTTAAACGGAACGATTAAGGAAGAAGAACTTACAGATGAAAAGACGAAAGTTACACTAAATAGAATTCTTGTAGATGAGGACGGTGTAATTCAGCATACTTTTTCATCCGAACCTTCTGGAACAGAATATCCGATTGGCTATGAATCATTAATAGAAGTTCCTTCAACGATGACACAAAATACAAAGAAGTATACGATATATGACAAAACTGTGAAGGATAGTAATGGTGAAGAAGTAGATAATGACATAAATTATAATGCGAATGGAGATACTTATAACAAATGGATTCAGCCAATTGGTGAGGAAGAAAAGAAGTCATTAGCGGAACAGGGCGTATCTCAGGAAGAACTTGATGCGCTGAACAGCGTGAATTTCTACTATACGGAAAATGCACCAGAAAGTGGAACAACAGGACAGCGTGCCAATAGTAATCAGAAAGCAAATAAGGCCGTAAAACAGTCTGCCAATACTGCACAAAGAGCAGCAGCTGGAACAAACAACAGTCTTATAAATAAGGTTTCCTGGCTGTCAACACATTGTCCGATGTCCGTCACAGGTGGTGTACTTAATTATGATACAGTAAGTATGAATTCAAATATTAAGGAAATTGTACCATTATATCCATTAAAGAAAATCAGTGTCACAAATGGCGTGAAGACATTGAATATGATTAGTGGAGATACGTTTGATCTTAGTACAGTTACCTTGAAAGGCAGTAACAAGAATGATGTAGAGTATTATGGATTTGACCAGAATAAGGGCCATTGGATACTTATTGATCAGAATGGTAAGGAACTGACAGGCAGTAATATTGCATCTCTTACAGAGGAAAAAGCAAACGGTGAAGCGATTCTGACAGCAGGAGACGAAGAAGGAACCCTGTATCTTAAGTATATGATTAATGATGATACTACATATACCAGTCTTGAGAATGAACAACCAGCTACGAATGCAGGCCTTGACGCAACAGCAAAAATTAAGGTAAATGTTACAGCAAAACCATTTGACGGAAGTGTTCAGGCAGAGGGAACTACGACAATATATGTTGGTGAGGAACCTGTCAATCTGATTGGTAACGAAGACATTAAGGGATATGCAGTAGACAGTACAGATAAGAAGATTTCCGGTGCACCTATCGTATGGGAAGCAAGACTTGACGAAGAAGATGGAATCAAGCTTGAGAATAACCGGGTATCTTTTACAAAGGAAGGAACCTATCAGATTCGGGCAACCTACCGAGGCAAACATTCAGAATGGATTAGTGTAAAAGCACTTCCAGAAAAAGCGCTGACAACGCTTAAGATCTCTGATGATACAAAACCAGCTACATTAGAAAGCTTTATTTTCAAAGACAAAGGAACTCCTGACATTATTGATTTATCCAAACTTACAGTAAAAGCATTTGACCAGTATGATGGCGAATGGAATGATCTTTCTGATGTAAAATGGCATATTGATTTTTCAGGAGAAAAAGCAGAAGACAGTTTCTCTGATTATCTGGTAGCGAATAAACTTCCAATAGATAAGGCAGGAACCTATAAGATTCAGGCAAGAGCAAGAAAAGGCAGAGCGGTATATGCAGAATCTAATGTATTAGAACTGGTAGTAAAACCGACAAGGAAGCTGACTTCACTTAATATTGAGACAGATATTGAAAAAGACGGAATCGGTATTGGAGATTCTTATTCCAGCGATTTAAAAGAAGATGTAAAAGTAACTGCACTTGATCAGTATGGAGACGAGTATGACTGGACAAAAGAGGAATACAAATGGCTGACAGGCGGAAAGTATTCTAAAGTTACAGGAGATACTTTACTTGGTCTTGTAAAAGGTTCTGATACGCTTCAGTTAATCGTAGGCAAAGATGATGCAAAGATAGAATCGAATGTAATAGACTTTGCCATTGTTACCAAACCATATGTGAAGGAATTATATACCGGTGATTCGGCAGTAGTAAGAGAAGGAGAAGAGTATGATCTTACGAAAGTAAACTTTACAGCAAAAGATCAGAATGGAGAGGCATATATTCTTTCGCAGAAAGAAATTGACAGAATTCAGTGGAAATTGACAGATAAAGGAACGATTAAGAGTACACAGGCATCTTTTAGTGCAGCTAAAAAGACGTTATCTGTAGCGGAGGGAACACTTGGCTATGGAGAAACTGGCAATGTTATTTTGACGGGAACGTTTACTAATAAGAATGGAATAGAAGCACAGGCAGTACAGTTTACTTTAACTGTAAGACAAAAGCCTGTACTGGATACCCTTCAGTTAGAGAAGAAAGATGCAGAAAGTACATTGAAAAACGGAGAGAATGCTTATGTCGATGAATACTTCACTGTAAAAGGTCTTGACCAGTATGGAGAGGAATATGGACTGGATGAAGTAGACATTACATGGAATTCGGATAATGAAAAAGCGTTCCGTTTTGAGAACAATAAAGTTATCGCAGCAGTAGAAGCAGGCAAGAAAGCGAATATTGCAGTCAGCGCAACGAATAAGCTGAATCAGAATGTGGTAAGTAATGAAGTAGAATTAAGCGTTCCTAGAGTACGTTCGCTCCAGAAGATTACGTTAGAAGAAGTACCGGAGGCCATTCCATTTAACAGTACTTTGGATTTAACGGCACTGAAAGCAACTTGCTATGATGAGTTAGGTGAAATATATAGTGAGGAAGATTTAAAAGCATATCCTGCTAAAGTTATTTTCTCATTAGATGCCAATGGAATAAATTGCAAGCTTGATACAGCGAAGAATATTCTTCAGACATATGATGAATATGGCTATATTACAATTTCTGCAATGGCTGTAAATAGCAGTACAACCAATGAGATGCAGGATGAGAATGGTAATACTATCATTTCCAGCGTAAAAATCTGGGTAGGCCCGAAAGTAGAGGTCTTAAAGAACACAGAAAAGATGATTGCTACTGCAGGAGCAAACACAATCACTTTAGAAGGAAAATGTCTGGAAGATAACATGAAGGCTGGATTGTTTGATGCAGATGGCAGATTGATTACGGAAGCTGGTACCAGTGGAAATGCAGACAGTCAGAGTGCCACACTTGATATTCCATCGAACATTGGTGGAAAGTCAGATGTAGTATATACAGTAAAATATGCAATCAAAGATACTTATATGGATGAACCGACAGGAAAGATTACTGTAAGTAATAAAATTCCAGCAACTGGCGTGAAACTCAATAAAAATAATCTGGTAATTGCTCCAAAGAACAGAGAAGTTCTAAAAGCTATCGTATCTCCATCTAATAGCACAGATAAGTTAAGCTGGAGTAGTACAGCCCGAAGGATTGCCTCCGTCGATAAGAATGGAAATGTTAGCGCAGCAGCTCCGGGAAAAGCAGTAATTACTGTTACAACAGAGAGTGGAAAGAAAGCATCTTGTAATGTATTAGTAGGACTTCGTCAGGGTGACGTGATTTCAAGTGGAATCTATCGCTATAAAGTGACAGATTCCAGCGTAGACGGAACTGGTCAGATGGAAGTGGCTGGTTTTATCAAAGGACGCAGAGCAAAGAACGTCACATTTCCAAAGAGTATAGCATGGAACGGAATTAAGTATAATGTAACTTCTGTTGGAACGAGAGCATTTGAAGCAAACAAAAAGATTAAAACAGTCATCATACCAGATTCTGTAGAAAAGATTTGCCACAAAGCATTTTATCGATGTGCGAACATGAAAAAGCTTACAGTTGGAAAGAATGTTTCCTTCTTTGGTGCCCATGCATTTTGTAATAACAAAAAGATTACAAAGATAGTTTTCAAAGGGAAAAAATTAAAGACTTTGAAAGACCCACATGTATTTATTTGTGTGAACCATGCGAAAGTGTACGTTCCAAAGAGCAAATATAAAGTTTATAAGAAACTCTTATCTACGTATGGACTCGGAAAATGTAAGTTTGTGAAAAAATAATAGATGAAAAATAATGTATGGATAAAATAGCAACGATATTCGTATATTATCAGACATCTAAAAATTAGATTCTCTTTACTGTTTACTTTAACAAACTTGGATTTTGATTTGCAGGGTCGGGAGAACTGACAGACGAAGTCAGAAAAGGAAATAACCTATATTTGTGGCCTCGGAGCAAGGTTTGGATACGAGCGTGTGTAAGCGAGTATTCAAACTGCAGCGACTAAAGTCACAAATATAGGTTATTTTTATTTACTGAGAGCGTCTCATTTGAATCAGGATTTAGATATTTTATTTACTGTGGAAGGATTGCCTTCGGTGTATTCTATGGTTACTTTATCTCCTTCTTCCAGCAATATTGCATCCAAATATTTGGATATATCCACATCATAAATCGTATCAGAATCATTTAACACAATATAATAATGGGAGCTTCCGTCAATAACTGCCTGAGCAATCTTTTTGATAGTGCCGGCTGTTGTTTTAGTGGAAGCTTTTTTACTTTCTTCATCAGAACCCATGCCATTTGACTGGATGAGGGAACGATAGGAAGCTTCGCAGTCATTTACTGTGTCACCGGTTGCTACGATTTGGTAATTGTGTACATTTACCATTGCGTACTTTTTGACGAGGCCGGAGGCATCTTTTAATGCCATGAAATAAGTTGGTTCCGCATCAATATTCAGGAGAAGTGGGAATGTTGCCTTATAGCCTAAGTTCTGTACTTTTCCTTCTGCGGAAGTCATGGCGGAATCTTCGATGGCTCCCTCAATTTCGTAATATTTTGTTTCCATAGTACGCTGGTTCATAAGAACGAAGCCTACGTTAGACTGATCACTTGTGATAGAAGTGACACCAGTGTATACCCACACATCATCGTTGATGGCAAGGTAATTGTAACCATTTGTTGTGGTCAGACAGTCTTTCTGACCGAGAATACTGTTGATAAATCCATGTTTTAATGTGCCGTAGTAGTTGTAGAGATTTACAAGCATATCGGCAGAGTATACACGGTCAACCCATTTTGGAGTGTCTTCGACTTTGTAGTCTTTACATTCGCCGGTGATGGCATTACATAAGACAACGCGTCCGATGGTCTGACCGCCGAAAAGACCGATGTTATATTTCTTTACGCTGCATACCCAGTAAGGGGTACCTTCTTCGTTAATTTCGAAATTAATGTCATCAAACATATAGGTCGGATATTTGAAACGAAGGTGGCGGTAAAGATAACGTCCAAAATGGTCATAAGGAGTATACTTCATTCCTTCTTTTAAGCGGACAAGTTCTGTCTGCTGTGTTGCCATATCAATTTTGATATAGGCAGGAATACCCGCTTTTTTATTAGTAAACCATTTTACCAGATCCGCATAGCGGAGAGGAGTCACACGAACCGGATTATTTTTATAATTAATCTGACTGTATTCATCTGCAACTTCAAACTGAGAAGCAAGGTCTACAAGACTTCCCATCTTACGTTCTCCAAGAATTTCTGCGGAAGACTTATCAAGCAGAGGAATCTGGTCGTAAGAAATCTGGTCAATATCCTTTGTAAATTCACTTTTTTCTATCTTCATCAGCTTCTGATATTTGGAAGCATTAATAACAGGAGAAGATAAAAGCGTGCCGACAAAATAAGCGGCGGCAATGACAACAACAAGAGAAGCCAAAAACTTGAATGTCTTTGTCTTATAATTGCCACTGAAATTGACAGGATGTCTCCGGTCACCGGTAAATGTTGTCTTTGGAAGGGCATATAGTGCAAAAATAATCACTGCTAAAAATAATACAAACTTCCACAACTCTGGATTATGGATGTTTATTGCGGGAAGAGCGATATAATAGTAAATTGCTGCAAGAATCAGAACAACAACGACGAGCGCTGCAATCCATTTCTTCCCCGTGAAATGATGTTTTTGTTTCTTTTTCATAGAAATTTATTCTCCTTTCTATTTTAACAGAGTATAGCACAGACAAGGAAATAAGAAAATAGGAATTTGCCGCAGGCAAAGAGACGCCCCCGAAGAGAGTCTAGCCCCTATATTTGTGACTTTAGTCGCGGCGGTTTGAATACTCGCTTATACACGCTCGTATCCAAACCTTGCTCCGAGGCCACAAATATAGGGGCTAGACTCTCTTCGGGGGCTGTGCTTTGGCTGGGGAGGGAAATTCTATTTATTGCTGGAGGGATTTGGAGAATCTCCAGAAGGTTTTGGCTTTCTGTGGAGTTGTTTTTTGAAGGATTGACTCGAATTATTGTTGTAGTACGCTGAAAACACATCAAAACAGATGAATATATGATATTTTTGCTGAGAACGGATTATCGGTAATAGTACACCGATAATATACTCTTTTTTCTTATTAATCGTGTGTCAATCCTGAAATATTTAACTTCCCGGATTATTTCTATCTCTCCTGACTTCTTCCCCAAATCTTTCCGCT
>NZ_ACEP01000098.1 GCF_000173975.1 Anaerobutyricum hallii DSM 3353 | reverse complement strand
AATCACAGCACGCCAGGCCTCCCTGTCCATCACCAACTCCCGGAGTTCACTCAGACTCACTGTCCATCGAGTCAGTGATGCCATCCAAGCCATCTCATCCTCTGTCGTCCCCTTCTCCTCCTGCCCCCAATCCCTCCCAGCATCAGAGTCTTTTCCAATGAGTCAACTCTTCGCATGAGGTGGCCAAAGTATTGGAGTTTCAGCTTTAGCATCAGTTCCTTCCAATGAAATCCCAGGGCTGATCTCCTTCAGAATGGACTGGTTGGATCTCCTTGCAGTCCAAGGGACTCTCAAGAGTCTTCTCCAACACCACAGTTCAAAAGCATCAATTCTTCAGCGCTCAGCTTTCTTCACAGTCCAACTCTCACATCCATACATGACCACTGGAAAAACCATAGCCTTGACTAGACGGACCTTTGTTGGCAAAGTAATGTCTCTGCTTTTGAATATGCTATCTAGGTTGGTCATAACTTTCCTTCCAAGGAGTAAGCGTCTTTTAATTTCATG
>NZ_ACEP01000099.1 GCF_000173975.1 Anaerobutyricum hallii DSM 3353 | reverse complement strand
TAACAAGAAACATTTTGTTTTGAGGACATATTTAAATAGTAGAACAAATATGGTCTTGGAGACATTTTATGATTATAGATATAGTAAAGGGCATCAGTGTTCCCTTTTTAGGGACGACATTGGGTGCTTTTTGTGTATTTTTCTTAAAAAATGAACTTAGTAAAGGAATGCAGAAAGCATTAACTGGATTTGCAGCAGGTGTGATGGTGGCGGCTTCTATCTGGAGTCTTCTTCTTCCGGCACTTGAACAGGGGGCTTCGCTTGGTATGTGGAAGTTCCTTCCAGCAGTAATTGGTTTTTGGATTGGAATTTTATTTTTAATGGCAATCGACTATTTTGCACCACCAGAATGTATTGATGAAAAATGTAAAAATAAGCTGCTTCTGGCAGTGACTCTTCATAATATTCCAGAAGGTATGGCAGTTGGTGTTATTTATGCAGGACTGTTAAGTGGGGCAGAGCATATCACGGAAATCGGAGCATTTTCCCTCGCATTAGGAATCGCTATTCAAAACTTCCCGGAAGGAGCGATTATTTCTCTGCCACTTTGTACAGAAGGAATGTCAAAAAAGAGAGCCTTTATTTATGGAGTACTTTCCGGGGCAGTAGAGCCAGTGGCGGCGGTGTTTACTGTCTGGGCAGCAAGCCTTATCGTTCCGCTTCTGCCATACTTTTTAAGTTTTGCGGCAGGGGCAATGTTCTATGTTGTAGTGGAAGAACTTATCCCGGAAATGTCTGCTGGAAAACACAGCAATATTGGAACGATATTATTTTCCTTTGGATTTACACTAATGCTGACGCTTGATGTAGCATTGGGATAG
>NZ_ACEP01000100.1 GCF_000173975.1 Anaerobutyricum hallii DSM 3353 | reverse complement strand
GGGGGCGTCTTCTTGCCTACGGCAAATCAGAAATTAATTCCCAGCTTTTCGCTGCTTTCTTTGATTACTTTTTCTAATTCGCTATCTGTAATTGCCGTTACTCGACCAGTTTCATATTCTTTGTCAACCCATTTTTTTACTTCTTCTACAAGAGGGCTCTTTTTATCTACTGCTTTATCCCCCTTCAGACGATAGTAGGTATTCATCCAGTGAGCAATTCCGGCAAGTCCGCTTGTATTAGATACTGCTACGAGTACCGGACGGTTTAATAATTTATCTGTATCAAAAATATTATAAATTTCTTCATTTTTGAGGAGTCCGTCTGCATGGATTCCTGCTCTTGTTACGTTGAAGTTCTTTCCAACAAACGGTGTTCTTTCTGGAATGTGATAACCAATTTCTTTTTCATAATATTCTGCAAGTTCTGTGATAACAGTTGTATCCATTCCATCTAATGTTCCACGAAGCTGTGCATACTCAAATACCATAGCCTCAAGCGGTGTATTTCCAGTACGTTCTCCAATTCCAAATAATGCACTATTTACAGCGGATGCTCCGTAAAGCCATGCTGTGGTGGAATTGTTAACTGCCTTATAAAAGTCGTTATGTCCATGCCACTCAAGAAGTTCAGATGGTACTCCGGCATGTTCTTTTAATCCGTAAATGATTCCCGGTACGGAACGCGGAATTACGGCTCCTGGGAAGTTTACTCCATATCCCATTGTATCACAGGCACGAATTTTTACAGGAATTCCATATTCATCTTTTAACTTCATAAGCTCTAAGCAAAATGGAATAACAAATCCGTAAATATCTGAACGGGTGATATCCTCTAAATGACATCTTGGACTAATTCCTGTTTCGAGACACTCTCTTACAACACCTAAATAATGCTCTAATGCCTGCTTTCTTGTCATTTTCATTTTATAGAAAATGTGATAGTCAGAACAGCTTACAAGGATACCTGTCTCCTTTAAGCCGATTTCTTTTACTAATTCAAAGTCCTTTTTACTTGCACGAATCCAGCTTGTAATCTCTGGAAATTTATATCCCTTTTCCATACATTTATATACGGCATCTCGGTCCTTTTTGCTATATAAGAAAAATTCACACTGACGGATAATTCCTTTCGGGCCGCCTAAACGATGAAATGCATCGTAAATATGTACAATCTGATCTGTAGAATACGGTGTTCTTGACTGCTGTCCATCACGGAATGTCGTATCCGTAATCCAGATATCTTCCGGCATTTCATGCGGCACAATTCTGTCGTTGAACGCGATTTTTGGTACTTCCTCATAAGGGAAAAGATTACGGAATACATTAGGCTTATCCGTATCAACCAGCGGGTACATATATTCATCTAATTTCAATAAATTTGATTTCTTGTTCAGCCGAACTGAGCGGTTATCCATTTCCATAGTTCTCTCTCCATTTCTTTTATTCATAGATTAACAATCATTCAGGGCTTTCCTTCAAAATTATAATTTTTTTGCCCTGAACGCTTGCCCAAATTGCATAATTTAAATATAAAAATTTCATTTTATTCCCGTTACTATTTTATCATCAAAGTGAAATTTGTCAAGAGATAGTCTTTTTACGCTACTTTCATACTATTTTTTCGCATAATAAAAGAATCAGAACTGCATTTGCTTTATCATAGCAGAGTGATAGATTTTCTGTTTAATTTGAGAAGAGCTGACACCCCAGAAAAGACAGATACCCTATATTTGTGACTTTAGTCGCGGCGGTTTGAATGCTCGCTTACACGCTCGCATTCAAACCTTGCTCCGAGGTCACAAATATAGGGTATCTGTCTCTTCTGGGGCTGACAATGGCTGGATTTGGTTGAATTAAAACAGAATGGGGGAAGATTTGAGGATTCTCCGGGAGATTGCGTGGTTTCATAATGGAATCTATATGGCGAAACATATCCGTCTGAGCCCCAAAGCACTCCTACCTTAAATAGTAATTTTGTTCGACAGCCAAAGTCAGCTCACAGAACGATACATAAGCTTCCGTCTTTTGCCTGTGGCAAATTCTATTTTTTAACTTCCACTTTCTGTCCGATCTTGCTTTCGGTTCCAGACAGAAGTCTGCCAATATTCGCTCTATGTCTGTAGATTGCAAAGAAAGCATAGAGCACACACATCGCAAATAAGTCCCATCTGCCTGGATGGAAAATGAGAACCTCCACTACGATTCCTGCGGACAAAAGGATGGATGCTAATGATACATATCTTGTTGCTGCTGTTACAACTACAAAAATAATGAAACAGCATAAACCAATTCTCCAGTCAAATGCCATCATAGCTGCAGCAGTTGTAGCGATTCCCTTTCCCCCCTTAAATTTTAAGAACACAGGATAATCATGTCCCATTACTGCAGCAAATCCTGTAACAAGCTGAATGAGGTCTGCGTTCAGTGTCGGCACTGCCGGACAGAGTAAAAACTTTACTACAAGTACTGGAATAAAACTTTTTAAGGCATCTCCTAAGAAAGTAAGGAGTGCGCGGGTCTTGCCAAGTACGCGAAGTACGTTTGTTGTACCGGAGTTACCGCTTCCATAATCACGGATATCCATTCCGCATAATTTTCCTACAAGGTAACCGCTCTCAATACAGCCACAGAAATAGCCTGCTACGATTACAAGTACATAATATACAGCGTTATTCATTTACTTCTCCTTTCTCTCACGATAAATGAAATGAATCGGAGTTCCACGGAAACCAAAAGTGGTACGAATCTGGTTTTCAATGTATCTTGTATAAGAGAAATGCGTTAGCTTCTTCTCATTAATAAACATAACAAATGTAGGTGGCTTTACGGAAACCTGTGTAATATAGTAGATTCTTAAACGCTTACCTTTATCTGAAGGTGGCTGCTTCATAGCCATTGCCTCTGTGAGAATTTCATTCAATACACCAGTCTGTACTCGTAATGCACAGTTTTCAATTACGGCATCAATCATTTCAAACAATTTTGGAAGTCTCTGACCTGTTTTTGCAGAAAGGAAAATAAGTTCTGCATATGGCATATAGGAAAGTTTCTCACGAATCTTTTCTGTGAACTTCTTCATTGTTGTGTTATCTTTTTCTACCAAGTCCCACTTATTGACTGCGATAATCATACCTTTTCCACGTTCATGGGCAATTCCGGCAATCTTGGCATCCTGCTCGGTAATCCCTTCTGTCGCATCAATAATTAAGACAGCAACATCACAGCGTTCTACAGCTGTAACGGTACGGATGATACTGTATCTCTCTAATTCTTCTTTAATCTTACTCTTTCTTCGAAGTCCTGCTGTATCGATAAATACATATTCCTGTCCATTGCGCTTTACAGTTGTATCAATCGCATCTCTTGTTGTTCCTGCAACTGGGGATACAATCACACGCTCCTCTCCAAGAAGTTTATTGATAATAGAAGACTTTCCTGCATTTGGCTTACCGATTACTGCAATCTTAGGACGATCATCTTCTTCCTCTTCTTCCTGTACTGGTGCTTCAAATTTTTCAACAACCTGATCAAGCATATCACCAATTCCAAGCTTGCCCTGTGCGGAAACTGGAATCGGATCACCGAGTCCAAGATTATAGAATTCATACACATCCGGCATAAATTTATCAAAATTATCTACCTTATTTACAACAAGAACAACTGGACGATGAGAACGGCGTAACATATCTGCCACTTTAAAGTCTGCATCCACAAGTCCCTGACGTACATCCACAAGGAATAAAATAACATCAGCAGTCATAATTGCAGTTTCTGCCTGCTCTCTCATTCGTGAGATGATAATATCATCGGATTCCGGCTCGATTCCGCCGGTATCAATCAGGGTAAACTGATAGTCTAACCAGCTAACCTCCGCATAGATACGGTCTCTTGTTACTCCTGGTGTGTCTTCTACTATAGAAATTCTGCTTCCTGCTAACGCATTAAACAGCGTAGATTTTCCTACATTCGGGCGGCCTACCACCGCAACAACCGGTTTACTCATAATTTCCTCCATTCTCTATTGCAATAATTTTATCTACAAAGTCTCGTCCCTCTGATTGTATAATATTCACGGGAACTTGTAAAGAATCGGAAAGTCCCTTTAATGAAATATCATCTAGGAAAATGTCCTCATCTGCTTTCAGTACATTACATGGAAGGAGTAATTCCTCCCCTAATTCTCTATCCTTCAACTGTGCGATAATATCTCCTCCTGTCAAAAGACCGGAAACGGTGATATGTTCGCCAAAAAATTCATTCTTAATACAGTACACATGTACTTTTATATGTGGAAACTTTTTCTCCACATCTCTCGCAAGTTTCTCAATGGTTGGGAAAGCAAGCTTTGCTGTTGCAATGGATACTGTCTTCTCCCTGTCATCTCCAGAAAGCTCCTCTAAACGTTCCTTTACCTCTTCTAGCAAAAGGCGCATCATTCCCACACCATTTTCAAGCTGTCCATACCCTTCATAGTAAGCCTCATCTGGGAATTCCTGCCCGGCAAGGATAAACCACTCGTCACTGGCATGAACAAAGGTTGTTCCATAATTTTCACGAAAATAATCCTGCCATTTATGAATCTGTTTTAAAACTTTTTTTGCATCTTCTTTTCCAAAAAGTTTTAATGGAGCAAGTCCCTCTCTGTACTTTGTAAGTCCGACCGGAACAACAGACAGACTCTCCATATGTGGAATAAACTTTCCAAGATCAGAAATAGTACGGTCAAGTTCTTCCTCATCATTTAATCCCTGACATAGTACTACCTGACTGTTCATACGGATACCTGCCTCATAGAAACGTCCTATTTTATCCAAAACATCGCCTGCAAAACGGTTATGAAGCATCTTACACCGAAGTTCCGGATTCGTCGTATGAACAGAAATGTTGATTGGTGAAAGGTGATATTTGATTACTCGCTCAATATCTTTATCCCTCATATTTGTGAGCGTGATATAATTTCCCTGTAAAAAAGAAAGCCTGGAGTCATCGTCTTTAAAATACAGCGTATCTCTCATTCCCGGCGGCATCTGATCAATAAAACAGAACATACACTTATTACAGCAGGAATGATATTCGTCCATAAGGGAAGATTCAAAAGTAATTCCCAAATCTTCATCTTCATCCTTCTCAATCTCCAGAACGCACTCCTCGCCATCCTTTGTGAGAATCAGAACATCTAAGTATTCATCTTCCACATAATACTGATAATCAAATATATCCTCTATTTCATTTCCATTAATTTCTTCTATCGCATCTCCCGGCTCTAATCCAAGTTCTTCCGCAATACTTCCCGGCTCTACCCACGCGATTTTATGCAAATGTTTCTTCATTTTCTTTCCTCATCTACAAAGATTCTATTATAAATCGTATATGCTATCATTTAAACTTTACAAGCGATCTGCTTCTCTCACTTTGTATCACTCTAAACAAATTACAGCTATACCTATTTGTGTTTCTGCCACATTAGAAAATTAATTTTATTTTGTTATTCTAGAGCGTGTTTGAAAAATGCTCTAACGAACTATAAACACATAAAACAGCCAAGATTTCCTCTTTTTCCATGACTTGCCCGGTGAGAAAACAGCTTATCGCTATTACAGCAGGTACAAATATCGGTAATATCCAGATTTTCTTTACGGATGCCTGCCTGTGTAAGAATCAGTTCATTTGCTTTCCATAAATCCAGTTGATATTTACCATTGCCCTTATCATCCATAATTAATGGAATCTCTTCTGGTAAAAATACTTGTTTAAATTCTTCGGCAACTTCTTCCCCGACTTCATAACAACTTCGGCAAATAGATGGTCCAATTGCCGCAATAATATTCTCTGGCTTACTACCATATTCTCTCTGTATATATGCAACAAACTTCGCACCAATTTTTGCTACCGTTCCACGCCAGCCGGAATGTGCCAGCCCTGCAACATGATGTTCCGGATCATAAAAAAGAAGTGGAACACAATCAGCGTAAGAAGTATACATAGGGATTCCTGCTTCATCTGTCACAAGGGCATCAATTCCCGGCACAGTTTCTCTCACAATGCCATCCCCCTTATCCTTTGCTGTAACTTTACGTATCTCTGTCTCATGAATCTGAGAAGACAACACCAGATCTTTTGCGTCAAATCCTATCGCGGCTCCGATTCTTCGAAAATTCTCCTGTACCTTTTCCGGGTCATCACCGCGGGTAAAAGATAAATTCATAGAGGAAAGATGTCCCTCACTCACTCCACCGATTCTTGTAGAAAAACCATGACATACTCCTGCCTTTACAAGCTTGGGAAAGGTAAGAAATACCACTCCATTTTTCTCATTTATAATTGTTGAATGATTCTCATTAGCGTATACAAAATCCATGTTTTCCTCCATATTTTCTGTTCACCCTTGAAATTCAAATGCATTCTGTATCCAGTGACACCGAAAATCTTTATCTACTTCTATCACATCAAAACGAACCGCCGTATTCTCTGCAAGTCTCCTCTGCATTCGATAATAATTAAATGTATAGCAGATTCTCTTTTGCTTTCTGAAATCAACCGCTTCTGCTGCAGTTCCGCAATCTCCATAGCTTCGCATCTTTACTTCTACAACAAGAATCATCTCCTGCTCTAATGCAATAATATCAATTTCTCCGTGGTAACTTCGAAAGTTTCTCTCCAGTATGCGAATACCTTTTCCCTCAAGAAAAAGGACTGCCGCCTCTTCTGCGGCACCTCCAGAATTCTTTCGCACAGATTACTTCTCCATTCTTTTATAAAATATTTTTAAGAAAACTACATCGATGAATCGGACACGGACCAAGTCGGTGCAAAGCCTCAATATGTTCTTTAGAACCATATCCTTTGTTCGAAGCAAAATCATATCCCGGAAAAACTTTATCATATTCTTCCATCATATGGTCTCGGTAAACCTTTGCCATAATACTCGCCGCTCCAATAGAAATACTCTTTGCATCTCCTTTGATAATCGGCACCTGTTTTATATCCACTCCCGGAATCATTACTGCATCATTAAGTAAAAGTTCCGGCTTTACGGAAAGATTGGCGATTGCCTGACGCATTGCTTCGTAAGTTGCCTGTAAAATATTTATCTCATCAATTCGCTCTGGCGAAGCCATACCAATGCCTACGGATACCGCTTCTTCTTTAATAATATCAAATAATTCCTCTCGCTTCTTTGCCGAAAGCTTCTTTGAATCATTAATATATAAAATACGGCTGCCTTTTGGCAAAACAACGGCTCCTGCTACAACCGGACCGGCTAACGGACCTCGTCCTACCTCGTCAATCCCACAGATAAAGTCATACTGACTGTATTCCTTTTCATATTGGCACAGATTCTCTATACGTTCTATTTCCTGATAATATTTATCTACTTTCTTTTGCTGAGAAAGTAAAAAATTCTGTACACCCTTTCTCTCATCTTCCTGATACAGGGCAATCTGTGCAGTAATCTGCTCTGGAGTCAGATTTTTAAACTCCTCTTTTATCATACTAATGCTTTTCATTTTTATGAAACCTTTCCAAACTTAGTCAAAGGCCAGATTCTTATCCACACCTTACCAATAATCTCTGAACGGTGTACCGGTCCAACTTCCTCATAACGGCTGTCATAGCTGACCGGACGATTATCCCCCAGACAAAAATATTCATCTTTCCCTAGTTCTAACGGTTCCTCTGCTATTCCCGGCTCATCAATATATTTTGTAATGCCGTAAATATCACTCTTTAACTTCTTCCCATTAATATAGACCTTACCTTTTTTTATCTGTACCGTCTCTCCAGGCAGCCCGATCACACGCTTAATATAATATGGATGTTCGCCGTATTCTTCCGGGCCTGGAAAAATAACAATATCATATCTCTCCGGGTCTCGAAAATGGTAAGATAATTTATCCATAATAAGATTCTGCCCGTCAGATAAAGTTGTATCCATAGAATCCCCACGTACAACCGTTCTCTGACCTACATAGTGAAGGATAAAATATACCGCCGCACATAAAATAGCAAGATATAAAATGGTACTGATAATTTCTCTCACGTTCTTTCTTCGCTGCTCTTTTCTTCTGCGTTGTCGTCTTCCCAATGTTACTTCCGGGTTTTTCTTTGTTCTCCTACCCATACTTCGCAGACACCCCTCATTTAAGACACCTTGCCAAACTTAGTCAAAGGCCAGATTCTTATCCATACTTTTCCTACAATAATAGACCGTTTTACCGGACCAACTTCTTTATAACGGCTATCCTGACTGACTGGCCGATTATCCCCTAAACAAAAATATTCATCATCACCAAGCGTAATCGGTTCTTCTGCAATTCCCGGATAATCAATATAATCTGTGATACCATACACATCACTCTTTAATTCTTTATCATTGATATAAACTTTACCATCTTTAATCTGTACAGTCTCTCCTGGCATCCCGATAATTCGCTTGATATAATATGGATGCTGTCCAAACTCTTCCGGACCTGGAAAAATAATAATATCATATCTTTCCGGATCATGGAATCGATAAGAAAGCTTGTCCATAACAAGATTCTGTCCATTGGCCAGAGTTGTATCCATAGAACTTCCATTTACAACGGTTCTCTGCCCTACAAAATGTAGAATCAAAAATACAAAAACGCAGACTCCAATTATGTATGCAATCGTACCCAATATATTCTGGGCAGTACTTTTTTCTTTTTTCTCACTCGCGTTTTTCTTCTCTGCTTCTCTTTCTTTACTGCGCATCAGGCACCTCCAAAGATAACTTTCCAAGACGTAAGGAACGGAAATCTTCTAAAAGCAGTCTTCCCGCCTTATCAATATCTGTCTGGTTTCCTTTCATCAGACATCCTCGTATTCTTGCAATCTCTTCAAGAATCTCTAAGTTTTCCTTACTCTCATCCACAGAATAGCGTTCTACCAGCACTCCTGGATAAGACTTTTTCAAAAAGCCGATGAATTCCATTGCCATCTCTGTTGTATTAAGAATTTCTTCCTTAATAGAACCAATGAGCGCCAGGCGAAGCCCTACTGCCTGATCTTCAAACTTCGGCCATAAAATACCTGGAGTATCTAAAAGTTCCACATTTTTATTAATCTTAATCCACTGTTTTCCCTTTGTAACACCTGGCTTATTGCCGGTCTTGGCACAGGCTTTTCCTGCAAAAGAATTAATAAATGTAGACTTTCCAACATTCGGAATTCCCACTACCATCGCACGAAGCGGGCGATTTAAGATTCCTCTCTTTTTATCTCTTGCTTTCTTCTCCTGACATGCCTTTTCAATTAAAGACTTTACTTCCTTCATCCCGGCGCCTTTTTGTGAGTTCACCTTCGCTACAAAGAAGCCCTTTGCCTCAAAATAGTTCTGCCATGCCGCTGTTGTCTTTGCATCTGCCATATCTGCTTTATTCAGCACGATAAGACGATATTTATTCTTTGCCAGTTCATCTATATCCGGATTCTTGCTGCTAAATGGTACTCGGGCATCCACCAGTTCTACCACAATATCAATCAGCTTGATATTCTCCTGCATCATTCTTCTGGCCTTCGTCATATGACCAGGATACCACTGAAAATGCATCTTTTTCCCTCCTTCTATATATTATCTATACTTATTATGCTATCACAGTCTTCCCTGTACTGATTCTATATTTACTTCTGTACTTGATTTACAGTTCAGATTTCGATAAACATATCTTTCCTACTGTCTTGTTACTTTATGAAGCGTTCCTGCTATTTTACCTACAAATTGTGAACGTTTGATGTTTCCAATATTGGATACTCTGGAATCTTCGCTGTTATTGCAGTTATCTCCCATTACAAAATACTCATCCTCACCAAGTTCTACATCATAGGCAGCAAGTCCTGCTGAAAGGATGTCTTCTTCTGAAAACCCTTTTAATTCTTTATTATTTATATAAATCTTTCCATTCTCTATCTTAATGGTCTCACCCGGTAATCCTACAACTCTTTTTACCGAATAGTGCGTGGTAGAGCCATTCTCTAGCTCTAAAATGACTGCATCAAGCCTTTTCGGGCTTCCAATTCGATAATCCAGCTTATTCACCAACACAGTATCTCCGTCATAATATGCCGGCTGCATGGAGTCGCCGTGTACGGTCACTGTCTGAAAGCAAAACTGAATCACTAAAAATGCTAACAGGATTGCTGCAACAACTTCTCCAACCCAAAGACCGATTCGGCGAATCATCATGTTTCTTCTTTCTAAATAACGATAATTTTTCATCTGCTTTCACCTTTTCCCGGAAATCTGTATGGAAAAACAGGGCAAGTATAAATACTCGCCCCGGTCTTTTGTGATACTATTTAACTAATTCTTTTACCTTAGCTCTCTTACCGATTCTATCACGTAAGTAGTAAAGTTTTGCTCTTCTTACTTTACCTTTTCTTACTACCTGAATCTTTGTAACGATTGGAGAATGTAATGGCCATGTCTTTTCAACACCAACACCGTTAGAGAACTTTCTTACTGTGAAAGTTTCTTTTGCTCCACCGTTCTGTCTCTTAATAACAGTTCCTTCGAATACCTGGATACGCTCACGGGAACCCTCTACTACCTTAGCGGAAACACGAACTGTATCTCCAACACGGAAACTGTCAACTTCTGGTTTTAACTGTGCATCTTCAATGCTCTTAATAATATCTTTCATGTGTGACCTCCTATATATTCTCGGTGTTCTTAATACCTAAACGTAAAAGCGGACCACCTTTTTTCACAACTTTTTAATAATAACATACTATTCCGACTCATGCAAGCCTTTTTTTAGCTTTTTTAAATACTTTTCATCTTCTTTAGATAAAATGGCTGTTTCAATAAGATCAGGCCGTCTTTCTAATGTCCTTTTTAACGACTGTTCTCTTCTCCACTTATCTATATTCCCATGATGTCCAGAAAGAAGTACATCTGGTACCTTTCTTCCTCGAAATTCTACCGGACGGGTATACTGGGGATGTTCTAAAAGATTGTCATGGAACGATTCAAACTCTGCAGATTCCTCATTATTAAGGACACCAGGTACAAGACGGGAAACCGCATCAATCATAACCATTGCCGGAAGTTCTCCCCCCGTAAGCACATAGTCACCGATAGACACATAGTCTGTAACGATTTCTTCTAAAATTCTCTCATCTACTCCCTCATAATGCCCACATAGAAAAATCAGATCTTCTTCTTTCGAAAATTCTTCTGCCATTGACTGGTTAAATACGGATCCCTGCGGTGTCACATAAACCACCCGTGGCTTTTTCTCCATGTTCTGAGTCACATCCTCATAAGCAAGATAAATCGGCTCTGGCTGCATCACCATTCCCGCTCCTCCGCCATAAGGATAGTCATCTACATGTTTATGCTTATCTTTGGAATAATCCCGGATATTTACCGCACTCAGATGAATATATCCATTCTTCAATGCTCTTCCGGTTACACTTGTATGAAGCCCTGCCTCAATCATATCCGGAAACAGGGTTAGTACGTGGAAATTCATTAATCCACCAGACCTTTCAGCATATGAACTAAAATAATCTTCTCTTCCATATCTACATCTAAGATACAGTCCTTAATCGCAGGAAGAAGTACATGTCCTCCATCTGGAGTCTTCACTTCATATACATCGTTCGCACCGGTTTCTATCACATCAATAAGTTCACCAATTGTCACGCCGCTCTCATCAACGATTGTAAGTCCCAGTAAATCTGCAACATAATATTCATCTTCTTCTAAAGGAACTGCATTCTCTCTCGTAACCTTAAGAGGGCATCTCTTATATTTTTCTACATCATTAATATCATCAAGCCCCTCAAACTTTACAAATACAAACTGTTTGAAAAACTTGCAGTACTGTACCTTTTTCTCAATCAGTTCCTTTCCTGTATCAATGAGAACTGTATCTAAGTCAAGAAATCTTTCTTTATCATCTGTCGTAGGAAAAACTTTGACTTCACCCTTCAGTCCATGTGTTCCTGTGATGATACCAACCTGAAATAAATCTTCCATACCTTTGTTATCTCCATTCTGCCGTCACATTTTTCGTTATATAGAAAAAAATGTTACCTGCTCAAACGTTTACAGGTAACATTTCAAATGCCTATTACTGTGCGATATCAACTATCACTTTTTTATCATCACGGGAAGCTGCTGCCTTGACAACAGTGCGGATTGCCTTAGCAATACGTCCCTGCTTGCCGATTACTTTGCCCATATCATCTGGTGCAACATGTAATTCTAAGATAATGGAGTTCTCTGTCTCCTTCTCTGTGACAACAATTTCATCCGGATGATCAACAAGAGAAACTGCTATAACTTTTACTAACTCTTTCATTATATTAGCCTCCAGTTATTATTTCTCAATACCGGCATTCTTTAATAATCTTGCAACTGTATCTGTAGGCTGAGCTCCTTTAGAAAGCCAGTCTTTTGCTGCTTCTTCATCGATTTTAACTACGCATGGTTCCTGGTTAGGATCGTATAAACCGATTTCATCGATGTTTCTACCATCTCTTGGAGATCTTGCATCTGCAACTACAATTCTATAGATAGGATTTCTCTTTTTACCCATTCTTTTTAATCTCATTTTTACTGCCATGTGATTCACCTCTTTCATAATATTTGTATATAAATTAATTCATCTATATTGGAACCGGTACCCCGGATACCATCGTTCATCAAAGCTTTTTAAAACGGAAGCTTCATTCCGCCAAGATTGAATCCGCCTTTTCTGCGGCCGCCCTTGCCCATCATTCCATTCATCTGCTTCATCATCTTACGCGACTGTTCAAACTGCTTACAAAGCTTATTCACATCCTGAAGCTTTACACCTGCTCCATTCGCAATTCGCTTCTTTCTGGAAGGATTCAAAATATTAGGGTTTGCTCTCTCTTCCGGTGTCATGGAATAAATAATCGCCTCAATGCTGTCCATCGCACTATCATCGATATCCACATTTTTAAGCTGACTTCCTACACCTGGAATCATGGAAAGCAGGTCTGTAAGACCGCCCATCTTCTTAATCTGCTGCATCTGGGAAAGGAAATCGTCAAAGCCAAACTCCGCCTTGCGAAGCTTCTGTTCTAACTTTCTTGCTTCTTCCTCATCCACTGCATTCTCCGCCTTCTCGATAAGAGTAAATACATCTCCCATTCCAAGAATTCGGCTTGTCATACGGTCTGGGTAAAACTGCTGTAAATCTTCAAGTTTCTCACCCATACCTACATATAATATCGGCTTACCTGTTACTGCGCGGATAGAAAGTGCCGCACCACCTCTGGTATCACCGTCAAGCTTGGTTAAGATGACGCCGTCGATGCCAACCTTTTCTTCGAAAGTTTTGGCTACATTGACCGCATCCTGTCCAGTCATAGCATCTACAACTAAAACTGTCTGTGTCACATCGACATTCGCCTTTATATTCTGCAGCTCTTCCATCATAGATTCATCTACATGAAGACGTCCTGCAGTATCCAAAATAACAATATTGTTGTCATTCTCTTTGGCATGTTCAATAGAAGCTTTAGCAATATCTACAGGATTCTGCTTATCTCCCATAGTGAACACAGGAACTCCCTGTTTCGCACCATTCACTTCCAACTGCTTGATTGCTGCCGGACGATATACGTCACAGGCAACTAATAAAGGTTTCTTACCCTTTTTCTTGAGCTGTCCGGCAATCTTGGCACAGGTTGTTGTCTTACCAGCACCCTGAAGACCTGCCATCAGGAAAACAGTAATCTCATTCCCCTGCTTAATCACCAGCTCTGTCATCTCGGAACCCATCAGGGATTCCATCTCTTCTTTTACAATCTTTATTACCATCTGACCTGGATTTAAACCAGTCAGAACATCCTGTCCTATCGCTCTGTCCGTTACTGTCTTGACAAAGGACTTAACTACACGGAAGTTAACATCCGCTTCCAGCAGGGCTCTCTTTACCTCTTTCATCGCTTCCTTTACGTCAGCTTCTGTCAGACGGCCCTTGCTTCTCAAATTCTTAAAGACATTCTGTAATTTATCAGTAAGGCTCTCAAATGCCATAACAAAATCTCCCTGTTCTTAATACTCTTCCAGTATGTTGCTGGACAGTTCTGCAATCTGTGCAATCTTCTCTCGGACAATGGACTTATCATCACATTCCGCAATCTCTTCTGCACAGGTATGAATGGAAGCTACTGTCTTCTTTACTTTCTGAAAATGTTCTACAAGATGAAGGCGATTCTCGTAATCGGTAAGAATCTTCTCACATCTTTTAATCAAATCATATGCTCCCTGTCGGCTGATGCCTCGAAGAACTGCAATCTCTGTTGGAGACAAATCATTCTGAATATACTCTCCATATACCTCTTTCTGGTGCTGCGTGAGCAGTTCACCATAAAAATCAAAAAGTAATGACTTCTCTACTATTCTATCCAATAGTCTCTCACCTCATGTCGTGTAAAGTAGTTTTGCTTTACAGTTGGCTATTATATACGACACAAATATTTTTGTCAAGTACTTTTCCTTGCTTTTTTGTGAATTTCTGATTTCCTGCAAACCAATGGACAAAGCACTGACGAAACTCGAATCTCAATATGCCCTATTTGAGACTTTAGTCACGGCGCGTTGAATGCCCGCTTAAAATGCTCGCGGCCAACTTTTACTCCAGCAGTCACTGTCAGAAGCATCGAAAGCCAATACCTCCTATTTGTAGTCTCGAAGCAAGTGTTGGGTACGAGTGCTTTAAGTGAGCATCCAACATGCCGCGACTAAAGTCACAAATAGGAAGTATTGGCTTTCAATGGTTCGTCAGCTTTGCCTGCGCGGCAAATTAGAAATTCTCAGCCTTAATCTGGAAGTAAGCCTGTGGATGATCACATACAGGACATACATCCGGAGCTTTCTTTCCGATGCAGATATGGCCACAGTTAGCACACTGCCAAATGGTATCTCCATCTCTTGAGAATACGATTTCTTTCTTTACGTTATCAAGAAGTTTTAAATATCTTGCTTCATGCTCTTTTTCGATTGCCCCTACGCCTTCAAACTTCTCTGCAATGTCATCAAATCCTTCTTCTCTTGCTTCTTTTGCAAAAGTTGCGTACATATCTGTCCACTCATAGTTCTCACCGTCTGCTGCTGCCTGAAGGTTCTCAATCGTAGAACGGATAGCTCCTCCTTCAAGAAGTTTGAACCACATCTTTGCATGTTCTTTTTCGTTGTTGGCTGTCTCTTCAAAAATGCTTGCAATCTGAACATAGCCTTCTTTTTTTGCCTTACTTGCAAAGTATGTGTATTTATTCCTTGCCTGAGATTCTCCTGCAAAAGCTGTCATTAAGTTCTGTTCTGTTTTTGTTCCTTTTAATTCTGGCATAATTAACCCCTTTCTTCTATACAATAGTATCCATGTATAAGTAATTACCCTTTGTTACCATTTTGTAATAATAGTAATTGTTATTGTTTATATGATAACTTATTAATAAATAATTGTCAAGAAGATTTTTAAAAATATCATTCATTTTTTTATTTTTCATCTTTATCCTTTACAATACGGTAAATAAACATATAGGCATAAATTAATAACGGCAGTCCTAACATCACAAAAAGAGATGCCATAAAATATGGACTCCCCGTAACCGCACAATATAATGTAACAAAAACCATTGCTATTAGAAAAATCACCAGCAGTAACGCCAGTATTCGTTTTATCTTTTTCATTTTTCTTCTCGTTCTTCTTTCTTTTTACTTTTTTCTTTCTCTTCTATTCTTCCCGTTCTCTTAAATGTTTCAGATGCGCTTTTATTTTCTTTTCGTATCCATTCTCTGTTGGAACATAAAATCTTTCTTCTTTCAGTTCATCTGGAAGATACTGCTGTTTTACATAATGTTCCGGGTAGTCATGAGCATATTTATACCCAATACCATGTCCTAATTTTTTGGCTCCTCCATAATGAGCATCTCTTAAATACGGCGGAACCTGACCTGTATTCTGACTTCTTACCATCTCTAAAGCTTTATCTACGGCCATAATACACGCATTGCTTTTCGGTGCACTGGCAACATAAGCTGCTGCCTGTGATAATAAAATTCTTGCTTCTGGCATTCCAATTCGTTCTACGCCCTGCGAAGCTGCCACCGCAACAACTAAGGCCTGCGGGTCTGCATTCCCTACGTCTTCAGAAGCACATATCATAATTCTCCTTGCGATAAACTTCGGGTCTTCTCCTGCATCAAGCATCCTGGCAAGATAAAAAACTGCTGCATCCGGATCTGTCCCACGCATACTTTTAATAAAAGCAGAGATATTATCATAATGATTATCCCCATCTCTGTCATAATTAACCGACTTTCGCTGAATACACTCTTCTGCTACAGACAAATCAATAACTAGTTGTCCTTTATCATCCGGCTCTGTGGTGAGCACACCAAGTTCTACAGCATTTAAGGCTCTTCTGGCATCTCCGCCGGCCATCTCGGCAATAAACCTTGCCGCTTCTTCGGTAATCACAGCTCCATATGCACCCATACCTCTTTCATTATCTTCTACCGCCGTCTTTACCAGACGATAAATATCGCTCTCTGCCAGCGGCTCCAGATGAAAAATCTGAGACCTCGAAAGAAGCGCACTATTTACTTCAAAATACGGATTCTCCGTTGTCGCACCAATCAAAATCACTGTACCATCTTCCACAAATGGTAAAAGATAATCCTGCTGTGCCTTATTAAACCGATGTATCTCATCAATAAATAATATTGTTCTCTTTCCATACATCCCAAAGGCATCTTTTGCCTGTGACACCGCCTGTTCCATATCTTTCTTTCCAGAGGTAGTTGCATTCATCTGCACGAAATTAGCACTTGTTGTATTTGCAATAACTTTCGCCAGTGTGGTCTTTCCCGTTCCCGGAGGGCCATAAAAAATCAACGAGCTTATCTTATCCGCCTTAATCGCCCGATATAATAACTTATCTTTTCCTATAATATGCTGCTGCCCTGCAACCTCATCAAGATTCTTCGGACGCATTCTCACAGCAAGCGGAGATTCCTCTTTTTTCCTCTGCATACTCATATACTCAAATAAATCCATCTTTTGCCTCATTCCATTTCTTTCTCTTATAAAAATGTATTATATCATCGCTACATACATGGCGTAAATAATTGCCTGATAATTATTGTACTATTTTACAAAAGCACTTCGTTATACTTTAAATATCTCTAGGAATATCCCTTACATTCAATTTCCGTATAATCGCGTAACCGTCTTCTAAATCCACTTCACTGTAACATCCCTGATCAAACACAAAATTCCAGTAACCTTCTGGTGGGAGTTTCAACATTGCTGCCAGCAAATGACCCAATGTTCCTTTATGTGCGGTAATCAGCATCTTTTCCGACTTATTCTCTTCCCCAGATGGAATATCTTTAAGAAAAGCTTCTACTCTTCTTCTTACATCAAGAAAGCTTTCCCCTTCTGGAATCCGATATGTAGAAAATTCTTTATTCCATTGTTCTAATTCCTGCGGATATTTTCCTTTAAGTTGCTTATAAGTAAGACCTTCAAAAATACCAAAATCCTGTTCCATCAGACGGCTGTCCCCGAAAATTTGCTGTTTTCTTTCTTCTATTATAATCTGTGCCGTATTATAGGCACGCACCAGGGGGCTTGCTACCACATAATCAAAAGAAACCTCTTTAAAAATATGCTGTAGATATTTTGCCTGCTCTATTCCCCTTACAGAAAGAACCGCATCTGTCTTTCCATAATAGCAGCCTTTTTCATTCAGCGCTGTCTCTCCATGCCTGACTAAATAAAGTTTCATTTTGCTTCCTCAATTCTATATTTCTATCTATTCACAACGTATATTTGCCTGTCACATCGTGCGTATATAAATGTAATGGCTTTTTAACACTTCTATTCATAACATATGTTCCACTATCTGCAAAAACTGTTTTTCATCAACATACCTATACACTATAACCCACAGCATCAACATGTTATCAATATATGCACATTTATTAATGCATACTATTATTATACGAAAAAAGCCGCTGCAAATCAATTCCTGCAGCGGCCGTGTCTTCTGTATCTTATCCCTGTAACTTCACTACATTCGAAGCCTGCGGGCCTTTCTCTCCCTGAACAATGTCAAACTCTACTTCATTCCCTTCTTCTAACGACTTAAAGCCCGGCATATTCAGTCCTGTATAATGTACAAAGATATCTTTGCCACTCTCATCCTGTATAAAGCCATACCCCTTCTGATTGTTAAACCACTTCACTGTTCCCTTAAACATCGGAATACCTCCATAATTAAAAATTCCTGCTTTCTTTCTCTCAGGACATCTCCATTTTAGCACAGCACTATATGCAAGTCAATATATTTTCTGATAATTATATATTTTAGACATTATTTTCTGATTTTTTATCCTATTTTGCAATTTTCGACTACATTTCACTTACGACCCCCTATTTTATAATTTCCGATTACGACTATCCCCATAACTTTCTTCACTTTTATAGCTTTGCATTGCTATCATCTTCACAATCAGCTCCACAATGCCGATATTCATACAAGAGCCGACTCATTCGCTTTATTTTACGATCAAACAGCCCCAGACGATACAGACTCAAGATAATCACACCTGCCAGCAGCGCGAGAATCATCCCCTTCATCCCATTCAACTTATAGCCAGTATAAATCAACACTAACGTTGCCATAGAATCAAGTCCCATGCTATCCGCTATCATCTTTGGCTGTAAAAACTGACGTGCTACCAGACAAACCACATAAAGGATAATAAGAAACATTGCCTGGCGATAATCCCTCTGTACAAAGCAGAACAACGTCCACGGAATCAATATCGTACCTGTTCCAAGAATAGGTAGCAAATCAACAAACGAAATTACTAAAGCAAGCAGTAATGCATACGGATTACCCATCAGGAAAAATCCTGCCAGCAAAATCACAAACACAATGCACATAATCTTAAACTGAGCAAGGAGAAATCCACCCAATGCTGCAATTACTTTATCTTTAATATCGCGAACTGTAGACTTCAAGTCTTCTGGAACAATTCTCCAGAATCCTTCCGTAAGCCGCTCTCTATCTGCAATGAAAAAGTATGCAGAAATAATCATAACAACAGTTCCAATAAAACCATTCGTCAAATCCGCTGCAGCAGACCCCATCATCTCAACTCCCTTTGGAGCAAACTTATTAATAATTCCACCCATCTGGCTTAAAAAGTCTGTAAAAAATCCCTGTATCTGCTTTCCAAAATCAGAAGAAATCGGCGAAACAATATTGGTAAGGCTATCTCCAAAAGACTTAATTGTTCTCTGCACATAAACATAGTATTCTGGCGCTCCTGAAAACAATCCCATCAGCTCCCGTCCAAGCTTTGTCACTGCCAGATAACCGATTCCCGCCAGTGCCAGCAAAACAAGTACAATGATTACCGCTGAAGACCATTTTTTGTTCAGCTTAATATGTTTCTCTAAAAAATTACACAGCGGTGTTGCCAGTAATGCCAGTATCCAGCTCGCTACAAAAGGCCAGAAAAATCCCATTAACTTTGGAATTCCTATAATCAACAGCACAGCTATGCCAAAAAATATAACTGTTTCCATAATTATATTAAATAATATCTTCCACTTTTTCATTCCAGACACCCGCTCTCTAGTAAAATATATAAATATAAGTATAGCACAGCCTTATGTATTTTCAATGAATTATACCTTTAAACAATTTCACGTTCTTTTCCCCTCGGAACAATCACACTTTGGGAGTATCTTTCATTTTTCCTCCACCGGAGCAGTTATACTTTTTAGACCATCTTTCATTTTTTCTTCACTAGAGCGTGTTTGAAAAATACTTTCAGACTATCTTTCGTTCCTTTCCTACCGGAACAATCTGATTTTTTCTTCTATTATAGTAATATACCGAATCCGATAAAATATCCCCCAGCGCAACAACAGTATTATTTGCATCTGACACCATTGTAAAAAGCGCAGACGGATCATCAATCTTATTCGACGGCACTAAGATTACCTCATGTATACTGCTTGGCAGAATATAAAAATCCGTTTTCTTTTCGAGGGCGAAAGACTCTAAAACATTATCATATAAAAGAACAGACGCCCCATTCACTTCCTGTTCATTCGTCATAATATACATCGGAATCGCAGACTCATCCAGCGAAATAGGAATCCCCGCCTGCGCTATCATTTCATCCATATCAATCATATGTACAGGAAATAGCCTTGGTGTATTCTCTCTTGCCGCCAGTAAGAGTTCATTCATTGAAATACCCCAGACCTGAAGTTCCTGATTCGTAACCAAAGCCGTGGAAATCCCGATATCATCGCTATGCGCCACCCACCGAAAAGTCAGTGCCAGATCATATAAGCGCAAATGAGGGCAATCCTCTAATATCTCCTTATTCTTCTCATAATTCACCAGACGGTATACAATTCTGTCTCTCACATACTCAAACTTCTCCAAATTAAAATGATAATCCGCCACCCTGGATATCTTCCACTCATATTCTTCCCGGATTCTTGTGATAATCTCCTCTAATGCTTCTCCCTTTAAATAATAAGAATAATATTCATCCAGATAAATCGTCGGAGAAATCTGTTCTTCCTCCCGCCTGATATACAGCCCACACAACTCAATTCCATTATTCTTCCTCACCACAGCCATCTCTATATCTGCATCTTCTCTCCATCCCTTCAAAACATTCTCCTTTATGTATGACTGAAATGCCTCAAATGTCATATTTTCTTCTCCTTTTCCATAATATTCTTTAATTTGTTTATTATGGAAATAATTGTAGCACATATTGTAATATTTTTCCAGTCTTTTTTTGTTTTATTTTTACAAAATAAGTATTTTTTTCTTTTCTCATTAGATATCTTCTCTATATCTCTGCCCGAAAATACTCAATCACATTTCATTCACTCCAAATCCCCATATGTCCAATATCTAAAGATTTTTTTCTTTACCAAACAAAATAAAACAAATTTACATACTCAAACTACCAACTTCTACACTAGAGCGTGTTTGAAAAATGCTCTAGCATAATCTTCCACACAACCTCACGATGAATCCTCAAATCCTCCCCACACCGAATATTAATCCCAGTCTCAGCCAAAGGCAAAAAAATCCCCCTCTAACCACCTCTAGACTTAGAGCCGCTGTTTCTCACCTCACATTCACAGCAACTAAAGCCATAGACACCGTTATAGGGGGCTTTTCATTTTCCTCTGTTAAGCCAATTAATATTCCATAATCTTATTATCTTTTGTATAGCGATATACTTTTCCCGTATCTTTATCTACATAATAATCTCCTGTCTTTTTGCCCCCTTCTGACTCATACACATGGAACTGATATCCTTCTGCTCCCGGATTACCACTGTCATAAGAAGTAAGATCCTGCGTTTCCTCCCGGAATTCATAGGACATATCTTCATTATCTGCTGTCAGTTTATCCATAAGATAATTTTTAGCATCTTCATACGTGTCAAATGTTCCTGCTCCTAAGTTATCCATTATTCCATCCGCATCTTCTTCTATATTATCTTCCGCATCTGTAGATTCCGTCGTTTTCTTATCTTTCGTCGTATTATCTGGATTTTCCACACTCCATCCGGTTGTTGCCTCCGCATTATCTTTTGAATTTTTCATTCCACAACCGGCAAGTGATAAAATTACCAGCGCCGCCAACAACATTGCTACATAAGTTTTTTGTTTTTTCATGACAAAACTCCTTCCATTGATTTTAAAAGTATTATCTGCATTTTTTCAAAAAATATAATTTTTTCTTTCCCTTTTCATAAATTTATAGAAAACGGTTATACTGATAAAACCAAACGCAGAAAGGAGTTTATTTATTATGAAATGGATTGACTATACCGCACTGACTCTGGCTATTATCGGAGCTATTGTATGGGGATTGATTGGGATATTCCAGTTTAATCTTGTCTCCTTCTTTTTTGGAGAAAATAGCTGGTTTTCCAGACTCATTTATGACCTCGTCGGCTTATCCGGTTTATATTTACTTACCTTGTTTGGCCGAATCGGACGCGATATGTAAGCATATGTATTTTGTTCCCTCTATTTTATACTCTGACAATATTTATATTTTAGGGTGTGTTTAAAAGAATCATTCCTGTAATCTACAGATTCTGACAAAACAGGCAGCAAAGAAGTGCAAATTTGTGTAAACGAATTTCTTTACAACTTCTTTACTGCCTCTTTTCTTTTTGATATACTAAATTCAATCATAACACAAAAATATACTCTCGAAATCTTTTTGTGCTTGATTTTGTGAGAAGATTTTTTGTCAGTTGTGTCCAAATTTTTGAGGTATACGCGGTGCGGCTGGCGGAAAATCAGCCACAAAAGCAAGTGCAAGAAAGACTCCGAGAGTACATAAAATAACACGGGAGGAATTTTATGAACTTAAAAAAGAAATTATGGCGATTGTTATCTGTTCTTTCTACTTTATTACTCGTCATTCTTCCAATTTCCGGATGTGACTATTTTTTCAGCGCGGAAAGTAACACCGAGACAGGGACTTACACTACCCTTTCAGAAACTACAGACTACACCTCCGATTCTGCCACTGAACAGAATAAGACGAGTAACATAGAAAGTGGAAATACATCTACGACCGAGAAAAAACAGATTGACGAAACTGACGGTTATCTTGATAAAGATGGCAGCTACACTTCCAAAGAAGATATCATGAATTATCTCATCGAATACGGACAGCTTCCAAATAATTTTATTACAAAAAAGGAAGCCAAGAAACTTGGATGGTCCGGAGGCAGTTTAGAACCTTACGCCCCAGGCAAATGTATTGGCGGAGATTATTTTGGCAACTATGAAAAAGTTCTCCCTGTTGTTTCCGGCAGAACTTACCACGAATGTGATATTGATACACTCAACGCCAAAAGCCGTGGTGCCAAACGAATCATTTACTCTGATGACGGGCAGATTTACTACACAGACAATCACTATAAATCTTTCACTTTACTTTATGGGGATGATGTACAATGATAATTACAATCGATGGTTTAGCCATGAAAAAGAAAGAAGATTTTTATCAGAACATAAAAGAGGAACTTGATGTTCCTGAATATTTTGGAAATAATCTGGATGCCCTATATGATTTTTTAACAGAGCAGCCAGACATTTTACAGATGAAGTTTCTTCATTATAATATGATGCAAAGCCAGCTTGGCAGATCTTTTTGCCAACAACTTCTAAAAGTATTACAGGATGCCGACATCCTCACCATAATAGATGAGTATTAGGACAATCGTAATAAATTCTAATACAGGGAGCACCGTAAGGGTGCTCTCCTTCCACTTATAAAAGTTTATACTTAATTTTTCTATTCCAGCGAGAATAATATTTTCCCCATTTTTAAGCAGGGTAAGCGGTGCAGAAAAAACTTCTGCCGACAACACAAACGGAAGAATGATTGCCATCGCAAGATAAATCCATACCCACCCCGATGGAACATTTTTTATCAGGTTCCCTGTTATGCCTGAAAAAGTAAGCACATATAAAATCAGGCGATGCCAGAAATATATTTGCAGTGTTCTTGCTCCAACTTTCCCTACTACTGGCACTTTACAGTTCGGTATCAGACTTATAATTGCAATTCCCATCAAAAATGCAATTACATAAAACATAAGCCTATGTACTGCTCCACAACTTTCTACATTAATAAGCGAGTAAGCATTTCTTCCCGTAAAAAGCCGAATATACGAATAGTTATCTTCAATCTTTGCTAATGTATATAAAATCATATCTGTAAGAAAAATTGCTGACAGACACTTTATCCAGGTTTTGTTTAACACTTCCTGCAGCTTCTTTATATCCAGACAATATCCTGTATAATAGAATGGGAAAAATACAATAATTCTTGAAAGATACAGGAAACTTCCTATATTTTCATCATATCCGGCAAGGCATGCCGCCAAAATACTTATCGGCAACACAAACCATAACGGAAGTTCTTTAATCAGATACGCAATAACCATAAATGCAGCCATCGCAAACATATACCACGGAATCCCCGTATCTTCAAACCACTGAAAAACTGCTTTCTGATGGAACAAAATTTTAATTCCATAAATGCAAACCTTCAGTGCATATCCTATCATAATATAATATAACGGTTTGTCCCATTGAAACTTACATCGCTGTGACCATCTTTTTTGTAATAATCCGGACAAAAAAATAAAAAGCGGCATATGGAAAGAATATATAAAAAGAGAAAGACTCTTCATTGTATTCGATATCGGGGCATATTGATTTACAAAATGTCCAATAACAACCATAACAATTAAAAAACACTTCAGATTGTCCCACTTATAAATGCGCTTTGTGCTTTTTTTCACTGCTTCACTCATCTTAATACCTCTTTGTATCAAATATTTGCATCTGATTATAGCACCTGATTTCAAATTTTTCTATAGTAAAATTTAACACTTTAGAAACCTTTTTGTAACATTTATTTTGGCATTTTGCTTAGATAAATAAGAATTTGCCGCAGGCAAAACAGATACTCTCAAAGAGAGCACATACTCTATATTTGTGTTCTGGGAGCTGCAAGACTATAATAAAAAATATTAGAAAAGCCTAATAACCGCTATATCAGTAGTCATTAGGCTTTTGTCATGCGGATAACAGGAATCGAACCTGCACTCCGAAGAACTAGATCCTAAGTCTAGCGCGTCTGCCAGTTCCGCCATATCCGCATATCCTGTAATTCAATTATCTTTTTTCACAAGCGAAAAAAGAAAGCGGGTGATGGGAATCGAACCCACGTATCTAGCTTGGAAGGCTAGTGTTCTACCATTGAACTACACCCGCAAATATCGGGGTGACAGGATTCGAACCTGCGGCCTCTTGATCCCAAATCAAGCGCTCTAGCCAAGCTGAGCCACACCCCGGTATACTATATAATATTTTTCGAAATCAAAAACCGCTATAGCAACGATTTTCGAATGAGACATCGGGGATTCGAACCCCGGACAACTTGATTAAAAGTCAAGTGCTCTACCAACTGAGCTAATATCCCATATCAAATTATTGATGAGCCAGCTTTTCGAATCACTGGTCCTACTGGACTAGCTGGATTCGAACCAGCGAATGCAGGAGTCAAAGTCCTGTGCCTTACCGCTTGGCGATAGCCCATTATAAGGTGGGTAGAGGGATTCGAACCCTCGGCCTCCAGAGCCACAATCTGGCGCGCTAACCAACTGCGCCACACCCACCATAGCCAGGACAACCTGACAAACGTGCCCGAAGGGATTCGAACCCCCGACCCACGGCTTAGAAGGCCGTTGCTCTATCCAGCTGAGCTACGGACACGCATAAATAGTTAGATACAATATATAATTGTAAATTCCACTTTCGCAGAAGCGGGTGATGGGAATCGAACCCACGTATCTAGCTTGGAAGGCTAGTGTTCTACCATTGAACTACACCCGCAAGTATCGGGGTGACAGGATTCGAACCTGCGGCCTCTTGATCCCAAATCAAGCGCTCTAGCCAAGCTGAGCCACACCCCGATATATTGTTTTCTTTGTCTTTGCTACTCTCTCGCGCTGACAATATGCATTATATACCACACCAAAGAAAATGTCAACAGTTTTTTTCAACTTTTTTTAATTTTTTTAATAATATATTTTTTTCAGACAATTAATTCAACTAACCGCTTATTTTATGACATTTTAAAATTTGTCTTTTTTCAATCTCTCTCATGAAATATTTCTGCAAAATAGTTTTCCAACAACCTTTCTCATTGCTTACAAGCTGACTGGAGTGTGTTAAAGGTAGTTAATTTCCACCTGTGATTAATTTCTGCCCGTGACAAAAGCAGAATTTATTTATAAAAAATAAAATAACCGACGTAACTTTAAGCTGTCACGCCGGCCACTTACTCTGAATCAATCTGATTCCTATTTTTCTTCTGTTGCTTCTTCAGATTTTTTCTCTTCTTCTGTTTTGGCAGCTTCTTCCTCTGCTGTTTCTTCTACTTCATCATCTTCATCAAAAAAATCATCATCGAAATCGTCATAGTCATCATCAATATCTTCTAAATAATCTGGAGAAAGATATTTGTAAACTACCGCTGCGATTCCTGCGACTGCTGCAACTGCTCCGATAATTGCCAGAACCCATAAAACTTTTTTGGATTCATCTTTTTTATCATTGCTCATTAATTCTGATAACTTTGCAACACCGAGTAATTCATCAATATTCTTCATTGTGCAATCCTCCTTATTAATTTTGTCTTTAGTATATCACGAGACGGAGAACTTTACCAATAAAATATTTTTTAAATACCAATTTGCCGCAGGCAGCGGGCTGTCTTCCCTGCCTACGGGCAAATTATTTTACCTTTTTAAGTTTTGCGAAAGAAGCAAACATCTTCTTCCTTCCGACTCTGTCAAACTCCACCGCTACTTCAAAGTCTCTGCCGCCTTTTGTGATTTCCTGTACGGTTCCCACGCCAAATTTGATATGTTTTACGCGGTCACCTACCTGATAGTCTAATTCTCCTACTGGTTTTACTTTAAAGTCGCTTAAATTATATGGTTTGCCCGCTTTGGCTCCATACTGGTATTTTGCAGGACGTTCTGTGTTCTTGACAACACGCTGTTCGGAAACACGCTGTTCTGTATCAAGATACTGTCCTGGGATTTCATCGATAAAGCGGGAACGGCGGTTGTACTGTGTCTGGCCTCGAAGCATTCTGCGTTTTGCTGCACTTAAGAATAATCTTTCTTTTGCTCTGGTGATGCCTACATAACAAAGCCGACGCTCTTCTTCTATTTCAGATTCGTCTCCTGACATCATGGCTCCAAAGCCTGGAAAAACTCCTTCTTCCATTCCGCCGAGAAAAACATTATTAAATTCCAATCCTTTTGCATTATGAAGGGTCATTAAAAGTACTTTATTATTTTCATCTTCCAAGTTATCAATTCCTGCATTTAAGGTATACATATCTTTTTCTGCGAGGAAATCACGAAGGTTCGGATTCTCCTCCTCTTCTTCATAATAGGCAATGTCATTGAAAAGTTCTTCGATATCTTCCAGTCTGCTTATTGATTCATCTGTCCCCTCTGCTTCTAATTCTGCTCTGTACTGTGTCACGTCAAGGATATGCTCTAAAAGCTCACTGATTTCATGCTCGCTGGCATATTCGCGGAATTCTTCTATCATATCTGCAAATTTATGAAGCTTTGCGAGTGCACGTGTCACTTCTGGAATTTCATCTGCATTAAATACTGCATCTAAGAAACTCATCTGATTCAAAATTGCAAATTCCTGCAGACGGTTAATCGTTGTCTGTCCAATGCCTCGTTTTGGCACATTTATAATTCTTTTCACAGAGAGGTCATCCATTCCACTATCTACTACTTTTAAGTAGCTCATCAGGTCTTTGATTTCTTTTCTATCATAGAAACTGATACCACGCACAATTGCATATGGAATATTTTTCTGCTTTAACTTTTCCTCAAAAATACGGGACTGGGCGTTTGTTCTATATAAAATAGCCATATCTTTATACTGTACTCCCCGCATCGCAAGGAAATTAATCCTTGATACCACACCGTCTGCTTCGTCGTATTCAGTATCATACTGCTTAAAATGAACCAGCTCTCCTTTTTGATTCTCTGTCCACAGCTTCTTTTCTTTTCTTCCTTTATTGTTCGCTATCACACCATTAGCTGCATTTAAAATATTCTGCGTAGAACGGTAATTCTGCTCTAAACGAATAACCTGTGCATCCGGAAATACTTTTTCAAAGTTTAAAATATTATAAATATTCGCTCCTCTGAACTTGTAAATGGACTGGTCATCATCCCCGACAACACAAAGATTTCTGTATTTTTTGGCGAGAAGACTTACTAACAGGAACTGTACCGTATTGGTATCCTGATACTCATCCACCATGATATACTGGAATCTGTCCTGATAATGCTCTAACACATCTGGATTGGTCTGAAATAAATCTACCATTTTTACAAGCAAATCATCAAAATCCAATGCATTATTCTCTTTGAGGCGTTTCTGATAATGCTCATAAATATCTGCAATCCTCTGATTACGGAAATTGCTTCCATATTCATTCCGATAGTCAAGCGGGGACTTGTATTCATTTTTTGCAGAAGAAATCTCAGACATGACCGAGCGTTCCAGAAACTGCTTTGTATCAATCTTCATCTCTTTTAAAACTTCCTTCATCAGAGACTTCTGATCGCTCGCATCGTAAATCGTAAAGTTTCTATCATACCCTAATAAGTCGATATGTCTTCGTAAAATACGGCTGCAAGTCGCATGGAACGTACTAATCCAAATATCTTCGGAACCGTAGCCTACTAATGCATCTACTCTTTCCCTCATCTCCTGCGCTGCTTTATTGGTAAAAGTAATCGCCAAAATGTTCCACGGTGCGACTCCTTTTTCTTCTATTAAATATGCGATGCGGTGTGTCAGAGATCTGGTCTTTCCTGAACCCGCTCCCGCAAGCATTAAAAGGGGGCCTTCTGTACAAAATACCGCCTCTCTTTGTTCATTATTTAAAGTATCATAAATACTCATTATTCAACCTTTCCAAACTAAAGCGTGTTTGAAAAATACTTTCAGCAAGATGTACGTCACAATTTACAGACGATTCCACCCAAATAAAGGCGAAATATATACAGTAAAATGATGCGTGCAATAAGTTGCTTTCTAATTTTTCAAACACGCTCTGGCTATAAATCAAATTCTGTAATTAATTAAAATGTCTAAAACACGCTCTATACTAACTTCTGGCCACAATTCGGACAGAACTTGCTTCCCTCTGTCTTCTGACCACAGTTTGGACAGAAGTTCGGTATTGTACCAGAAGCCTGTCCTGCCGCCTGATTCTGTGGTGCCGGAGCTGCATTCTGTACCTGTCCCTGCATATTCTGATTATTTTGCTGCATGGCACTTTGCATCTGGTTCACCATCTGCTGCCCCATCATCATTCCCATCTGCATGGAGGCCATATCTGTTGCCATATTATTGCCGCCGCCATTATTGCTTGTATTCGTCATGGCATCAATCATCGCCATCTGCTGGTATCTTCCCATATCGCCAACCATACTCTGACTTGCTACCTTCGTTACCATCTTCTGTACTTCTTCTGGATAACTTACAGAATCAATCTGGAAACTGGTTGCAGCAAGACCAATCTTCTGCATCTCTGTATTCAGTTCTCCTAAGATTCCCTGAGAAATCTCCACTGCATTTGCCTGAATGTTAAACATATCCTTTCCCTCGCGGACAATCCAGCGAAGAAGAAGCTGGTTAAGCATGGATAATACACGTTCTCTTACTTCATCGGTTGTATACTGCTTCTTGACACCAGCCACCTTGTCAATAAGCATCTGATAATCTCCTACCTTAAACTGGAATGTTCCGTTCGCACGAATCGGCATTCCCCCTGGCAGAGCCTCTGTCGGCAGATTCACAGCCTGTTTCGTTCCCCACTTCATCGTAAATTCCTTCGTATTGATGAAAATGACTTCCGCACGAATTCCACTGTTAAATCCAAACTTAAATCCCTTTAGTGTAGAGAGGAATGGAATGATATCTGATTCTATATCATAATTTCCTTCTTTTTCAAAAACACCTTCTGTAACACCATTGTATAAAAAAATAGCGTCCTGGCCCGGACGGATAATCAAACGGGAGCCCTTTTTAATCTCACTGTTATTCCATTTATAGAAAATAACGTCATCTCTGTATTCTTCCCATTCTACTACATTGGCAAGCTGACTTTTGAATAATCCCATAATAAACCTCCTTGCACTTATGTACAATCTGATTCGAAAGTACATCTCTATTATATATTTTATATCCGCTGTCAAATGACAGATATATATTTTTATTATACCTTACTTTCCCATTCTTGTCACTTATGAGATAGATTTTATTTTTCCTGATATTTTCCCTTGCTATATAGTAATAAAAACTATATAATATAGTTACATAAACATTTGTATATATACTTCAGAGCATGTTTAAAAATACTCTGGAGCACATCAAATATATGGAGGTACCATTTTGGATAATTATAAAGACTGGCTGTACGCCTTATTAAAAACAGAACCGATTCCTCCGGAAGACATTCCAGACATCGGATTATATATGGATCAGGTAACAACATTAATGGATACCAGATTAGCTGCTTCTAAGAGATATCCTGACGATAAGATTCTGACAAAAACAATGATCAATAACTACACGAAGAATCATCTGCTCCCCCCTTCTGACAAGAAGAAATATTCCAGAGAACACGTCTTTCTTCTCATTATGATTTATTATCTAAAGAGCATGTTATCAATTTCAGATATCCAGAGCCTGTTAGAACCTCTCTCCGAGAAGTATTTTCCAAAGAATGAGGAAAATGGTCTGACCCTCTCTGATATTTACCAGAAAATCATTGACGATAACACCGCTAATGAAGAATACATTTCAGAAGACATTATAAAAACATGGGAACGAACTCGTAATTCTTTTGCAGAGCATTCGCCTTCCACCGAAGAATCAGAATATCTTGATGATTTTTCTTTTATCTACCAGCTTGGATATGATATTTATATCCGAAAACAGATTATCGAAAAACTCATTGATAAGAGAAGAGAAGAAAATCCTCCTAAGAAGAAAGGGTCGAAAAAGAAATAGCACTATCCTCCTAAAAATAATCCATATCTGCGGCCTCGGAGCTGCGATTATACAACATTGGTAACAGTATCTCATTAAAATACTTGATTTTGCGACTTTGTGTTTTTTACGACGGAGTCAAAATCAATTATTTTAATGAGATACTGTTTGCAGATACCTATTCGCAGCGACTAAAGTCACAGATATGAATTATTTTGCTTGCAGGATTCGTCTGTCTTCCGCCAAACACTCTCAGCTATTTATCCTCCTCCATACGTCCCAGCACCAATTGATACCCGTCTGTTCCATAGTTCAGGCAGCGATTTACTCTGCTGATTGTCGCAGTAGAGGCTCCTGTTGCTTCGGCTACTTCGTTATAAGTCTTATGATTGCGAAGCATGTTGGCTACTTCAAAGCGCTGTCCTAAGGATAATAGTTCATTGACTGTGCATAAATCTTCAAAGAAAGCATAACATTCGTCTACGGACTGCAGCTTTAAAATGCCTTCCATTAACTTTTTAGTTTCTTCGTTATGTACACTTTTCCCCATAAGTTTCACCTCTTCCTTTAAAACTTTTATTGTCTTAATTGACTTTTCTGTAATTATTTTTCCTCGTAATTACATTTCGTTTTCCATAATTATTTTAATTTTTTCGCACTTATTTTTCCTCATATTTTCGGTGAATGTATTCTTTAAATACATCGACAGAACGGTTTACAATCAATTCTTCTGGAAAATCAATTTCTTTTATGAGTTTTTCTGAAAAATCTCTTCTTGCTACATCGCAAAATACGTGGGAATCACTGTTCATGATAACTGGCTGTTTATATTCCTTACACAGCTCTAACATTGCAATCAAATTCTCTCTGGTGTGTTTTCTGGAACCGGCAGGGTTTAAAGAGTTGTTATTTACTTCAAGAAGTGTGTTCGTTTCCTTTGCTGCTTCCACGATTGGTTCATATTCAAGAGGATAGATTCCATCATCCGGATGTCCGATAATATCTACTAACGGATTATGAACTGCTCCTAAAACCGCCTGTGTATTCTCTTTTCTTGTTCCTGGCTGGATACAAACACTGTGCAGGCTTGCGATTTTAAGGTCTAACTGCTTTAATACACGGGTATCTAAATCTATATGTCCGTCATAATCTAAAATATTAAGTTCTGCACCAAGCATTAATTCGATACCGCACATTGTTCTTGGAACTACCTTTAAGTTATGAAAATACATTGCGTGGCAGGTACCCGGCATCATTGGTGCATGTTCTGTAATTCCAAGTAATTTTAATCCTTTATCAAACCCTGCCTTTGCCATCTCCATGATGGTGTTATATGCATGGCCGCTGGCAATTGTGTGGGTATGTACATCTAATAAATAGTCCATTTTGCCTCCATTTTATTATCATGTACTCTCGGAGTCTTTCTTGCGCTTGCTTTTGTGGCTGATTTTCCGCCAGCTGCACCCAATTTTCAACAACGTATGCCTCAAAAATTCGGGCACAACTGACAAAAATCTTCTCACAAAATCAAGCACAAAAAGATTCCGAGAATACAGTATCTTGACAGGTTCCCGAAAAACCGGGAACCTCACTCATACATTAACGTAATAAATCATCACAGTTTCATAGTATATCATATTTTCAAAAATTTTTATAGTCAAATTTCCCGATATGTGTTTTCTAACGTTTCACAGGAAGAATGCAGCCGTTGTTTTTCCTCACTTCCTAATGGAAGTTCTACAATCCGCTGGATTCCCATTCGGTTTACAACACATGGAATTCCGATATAAATTCCATTTTCCCCGTATTCTCCCTGCAAATGTGCAGATACGGTAAGAACACTGTATTCATTTCCAAAAATTGCTTTTGTAATCCGTGCCATTGCCATACCGATTCCATAATACGTTGCCTTTTTGGCCTCGATAATTTTATAGGCTGCCATACGTACTTCTTCCTCTAATTCAAGGAGTTCCTGAAAATGACACCCTTCTGTCTCCCCACACAAATCAAAAATGGGCTTAGTAGTCATCATCGCCTGGCTCCACGGAACAAATTCGCTATCTCCGTGTTCTCCCATAACGTAAGCATGCATATTTCTTGGGTCTATCATAAACTTTTCTCCAAGAAGATATCGAAGTCTTGCCGTGTCAAGTGCTGTTCCTGTACCAATCACTTTTTCTGGCGGGAAATCACTGATTTCATATACAATCCTTGTCATAATATCTACCGGATTTGTTGCAACAAGAAAAATGCCGTGAAATCCATTTTCCAGTACAGATTGAAGAATTGTCTCAAATATTTTCCTGTTTTCCTTTAATAAATCAAGCCTGTTCTGCCCTTCTTTTTGCGGAAGGCCTGCTGTCAGCACAACAAGATCTGCATTGCAGCAATCTGTATATTCTCCCGCATAGATTTCCATATTTCCACCGCTAAATGCTACCCCGTGGTTTAAGTCCATCGCCTCGCCCTCAGCTCTTTTTTTATTAATATCAATAAGGACAAGCTCATCACATAAATTCTGGTTTAACAGTGCATAGGCATAGCTCATTCCCACCATTCCAGTTCCAATAAGAACTATCTTTCTTTTATCTGCTTTTTCCATAAAAAAATACCTCCTTACCGGAGGTATTCTCTGCTGTTTTTAAGGAAAATATACAAAACTTTTTAATTTGCCTCATAAGGACGTACACGGAGATGAAGTCCATGTGTATCACACACTTTCTGGCAGGCTGCGACTTCTTCCTCGCCAATCACATCAACAACGGTCATTACTACATTTGGCACATAACGCTGACAGGCCTTTGCAAAGCTGAGCATTGCATCGTAAGAAGCGAGTCCAAAGCGGTTTCTCGTCACATCAAGATACTTCTGTGCAGTAGAAGAATTTAAGCTGATGGAAACAGTATCAAAAATTCCGGCAAGGCGACTTGCAGTCGGCTCACCAAAGACTAAATCAGACAGACCATTGGTATTAATACGCAGAGGAATATCTGGATGGATGCTCTTTAACCACTGTCCTACTTCTACTACATCATTAAAACGCATCGTAGGCTCACCGAAACCACAGAAAATAATCTCTGCAACTTTAGACCAGTCATACTTGGAAAATAATTCTTTTACTAATTCTACAGAAGGTTCTTCCTTAAGCCACAAGCTGTTATGCTCGTTAAATTCCTTTAAACTTCTTAAACAAAATGTACAGGAACAGGAGCATCTGTTTGTCATGTTAATATAAATCTTATTCGGAAATCCGTTCTCCCCAAGATCAGATAAATCCTCTTTAAAGTCCTCTAAGTTATAGTAAACACCATTTTTCACTGTATATAAAATCATCGCTAAATCTCCTCTAAATATTCTTCAAAACATATTCCGTAGTTCCACGGCAGTTCCATCTGTGCCGTATAAGCAATCGCTTTATCAAGAAATGTGACTGCTCTTTTTACTGCTGTTTTAAAATCCTGTCCCTGAATCAAAGCCCCTGTTACAATAGAAGAAAATACATCGCCTGTTCCCGAACGGTCTCCGCCGATTTTTCTTGTTGATAATAATTCTGAAGTCTTATTTTTCTCAAAAATATAATTAAATATCAAATCACCTTGCTGTAAGCCTGTGATCACAATTCTACTTGGCCCCATATCGCTTAAAGCCTCACAAATCGCTACAAGTCCCTCTTCTGACAAATCTACTTTGTGATAATCCAAATCAAGAATGCGACAGGCTTCCGTAAGATTCGGGGTAAGCACATCCGCATATGGGAGAAGTTTTTTCATTTCCTGGCACATATCATCTGTATAAGATGAATAAAGCTTTCCGTAATCTCCCATAACCGGATCAACAACCGCTAATGTATTCTCCTTTTTAAACCGTTTAAAAAATTCAATAACAAGCCCTATCTGTTCTTTCGACCCGATAAAGCCCGTTGTAATTCCATCAAATTCAATACCTGTCTCTTCCCAGCTATTCATATATGTCCTAAGATATGGTGTATAATCCTGTAAAAAATAGTTTGGAAATCCCGTGTGTACAGACAGGATTGCTGTCGGCATCACGCAGCACTGTATCTTCATCGCGGAAATGATTGGCTGTGCCACAGCAGCAGAACATCTGCCAAATCCGGTCACATCATTAATTACCGCTACTCTTTTCTGTCGTTTCATATTGCCTCCAAATCTTTATTATACTTGTTATTCTTTTCTCTTTCTCAATCATATTTTTCAAAAAAATATACTAACAAGTTCTGAAATACTTCCCACAAAATATTTCTTATAAAATATCATTTATAAAATATTTACTGTGAAACTTTCTATAACGTATATAATTCCGGGGTTAATCTCCCGTCATCCGCTAAATCTATAATTAAAAATGTAGGTCCTGCCGGTGTCATCTGTCTTGGCAGTGCAATACTTCCCGGATTAAATACAGTCACGCCCTCTTTTTCATAGTAATGAAAAGCCGGACAATGTGTGTGTCCATAAAAAACAACATCCGCTCCCATCTCCTGAGCCTTACTTACAAGTTCTTCTTCTCCCCAGCTCACACCATAGGCATCCCCATGCGTTACAAATGCAACATGATCGCCAAGTTCAAAAATATCTTCTTTATCCCGGCTAAAATTATAATCACAATTGCCTTCTGCCATATAAACCGGACATCCTGCCAATTCCTCTAACATTTCCGGCGGAATCTCCATATCTCCGCAATGAATGAGAGCCTCAATCTTTCCACGGAATCTTTCAATCACATACTCAAGATTCGACATATTTCCATGATTATCACTAACCACTAAATACTTCTGTCCCATACTCGCCATCCTTCCCTCTACTCTTGCTTATTCCTGTTATTTATTCACTTTACTTATTCATTTTCTTTCTATATTATATAATTCATTTTCATTAAAGCGAATTAAATGATACCACATCCCTCGCCACCTTTCAACGGAAATGTACAAATTAGGTACTGTTTATGCATAATCCCACTTGATTTCGTAAAGAAAAGAAACTATACTATTTTAAAGACAAATGAAAATATGTACTTTCTGAATCTTCTTGTGCTTGATTTTGTAAGAAGATTTTTTATTAGTTTTGTTCATTTTTTGAGCTATACAGGATGCCTGCATTAATGCATCCGAATATAACTAATTAAGAATACACCAAAAAATCAAATCCAGAAAATGATTCAGGGAATACATAAATATAATCAGGAGGAACATAGATTTATGAACCAACTATCCGACCCGATTGCGGTATTTGACTCTGGCATGGGCGGCATCAGTGTTTTAAGAGAGATGACAAAGCTGATGCCAAATGAAGATTTTATTTATTACGGTGATTCCAAACATGCCCCTTATGGAACAAAAACTCTCGAGGAAGTGCGCACGCTTACGATTGAACATATTACATATCTTATTAAGGAAAAACATGCAAAGGCCGTTGCTGTTGCCTGCAACACTGCAACCAGTGCCGCAGTACGAATTCTTCGGGATATGTATCCCGACCTACCTTTAGTTGGTGTAGAACCAGCTATCAAACCAGCAGTATTAGCCACAGGACATGCAAAAGTTGTTGTCATGGCTACACCGATGACATTACGCGAAGAGAAATTTCACAAATTAGAAAGTCTTTACGATGAACAGGCAGACATTTATCCACTGCCTTGTCCAGGCCTTATGGAATTTGTTGAACAGGGTATTTTATCTGGCGAAAAACTTGAAACCTTTCTCCATAACCTGCTTGACCCATATAAGGATAAAGATATTACCGGCATTGTTCTTGGCTGCACCCACTATCCGTTCCTGAAAGAAACGATTCAGAAAATAGCAGGCCCGTCCGTCACGATCTTTGATGGCGGCTATGGAACGGCGAAGGAGCTGCTCCGCCGGCTTAGGGTGGCAGATTTGGCGCAGGTTGACAATACGCGAAAAGGCAGCGTCACTTTTTTAAATAGTTCTGATGATCCGGCGTTGATTCAGCGGTCGAAAAAGTTGCTGAATTCCTGATTTTCTACGCAAAACACAGCCCTCTAAGAATGAAATAATCCTTATTTCATTCTTAGAGGGTGTCTCCCTTGCCTGCGGCAATCCAAAATTTATTCCGAAAACTCTGTTGTTACTAAAGTCTCATAATCCACACGTTTTTCAAGTTCCCCTGCTTCTTCTAATATATCCTGAATCAAGGTGAAACTTTCTTTTTCAAATTTTGTATTTTCTTTATAGCTATCCTGTTCAGCATAACGTTCTACGATTTTTTCGAGTGTTTTTCTATCTGTGTCTTTAAATTGTGGTGCGATTACTTTGGCTATCTGCGCTGGTGTGTGGGTGTTGACATACTCCTGGCCTTTTTCGATAGCACGGGTAAAAGCTTCTAATAATTCCTTGTGGGTTTCGAGATAGCTTTTCTTTACACTATAAGCCGTGTAAGGAACATAGCCGCTCTCTTTTCCTACGGAGGCAACGACATAACCGGCTCCCTGTTCTTCAATTAAGGTTGCTGCCGGCTCGAACTCAACCGTGTAATCAGCCTCTCCCGAGACAAATGCTCCTGACGTATTGGCAAAATCAATGTTTTGTACAAGGTTAATGTCTTTTTGTGGATTCATTCCATGTTTCTTTAAAACGTATTCAAATACCATTTCTGGCATACCACCTGGTCTTCCACCAATGACTTTTTTCCCCTTTAAGTCTTCCCATTTAAAACTATCCTCTTTTTTACGGCTCACAACAAAGTTACCGGCCCGCTGTGTTAATTGGGCAAAGTTTATCAGATAGTCTGCATTGCCCTGGTTAAACTGATAGATTGTCGCTTCTGGCCCCATAAATGCAATATCTGCATCTCCGCTTATTACAGCCGTTGCCGTCTTATCTGCACCAAACCCGGTAGTAAGCTCCAGTTTAATTCCTTCTTTTTCAAAATATCCTTTTTCAATCGCTACATACTGCGGGGCATAAAAAATAGAATGTGCTACCTCATTTAAACGTACTTTTTTCAAATGATGACGGCTTCCCTCACAGCCTGCCAGACAGCAAATACCAAACAGCATGACAAAACATGGCATCATTAATATTATGAGATATCTTCGCATGGCTAATACTCCTGTTTTATTCTACAACAGTATATTCGATGAAAAACAAAATGTGAAAATTCTGATTTGTGAGGCTGCGGAGCAGACGAACTCCTGAAGCGAAATAAAGCATATTGGTGACTTTAGTCGCGGCGGTTTGAATGTTCACTTACAGCGTTCACATCCAAACCTTGCTCCGAGGCCACAAATATGCTTTATTTATCTTCATGAGTTCTGCTTGTTGACAGCTCAGAAAATCAGTTGGAGAGATTTGGGGAAGAGGACAGGAGATGTAGAAGTTCTGGGAAATGAAATTCTATAGGATTGACACTTGAATCAGTGCCATAATCGTATAGTTATTTATGGTCACTATTTTTTTCTATTAACTAGAGCGTGTTTATGAATTTATTTTTTGAAAAAAACAAAGTAATTTGTGCTAAAAATACTAAAGAAAGCAAAAAAGTTATAAGGCGAATGGATAACGCCCAGAAATCTTCCAAAGATAGTTATAATACCAAATAATTTAAAATGATAAGATAAGTGTCAGTCCTCCAGCATTTCAATTCCTCAAAAGGTCACAACTGTCTGAAGCCTCCCTCAAATCTTTCTCAAAATAAATCCTGAATTTGCATGGGCAGCCAACAAACAGCTTCCAAAGAGAGCCGATTCCCTATATTTGTGGCCTCGGAGCAAAGGTTGGATGCAAGCGGTTAAGCGAACATTCAACCTGCAGCGACTAAAGTCACAAATATAGGGGATCGGCTCTCTTTGGAAGCGTCTATTTTGCCTGCGGCAAATCAGGAGTTAAACTATTCTTCTTCTTCCCAGTTATGGTATACTGCCTGTACATCATCATCTTCATCGAGTAAGTCTAATGTACGGTTTAAGTTCTTAATATCTTCTGGGTCTGTTAATGTTACATAGTTGTCTGGAATCATTGTTACTTCTGCAGATGCCATTGGTACGCCTTCTTTTTCAAGGGCTTCTCTTACTTCACCAAATGCGTCTGGGTCTGTAGTAATTTCGTAGCTGTCATCTTCTTCCACGAAGTCTTCTGCTCCGGCATCTAATGCAACCATCATAAATTCATCTGGATCTGTTTCGTATTCTTCTTTAGATACAATGATCTGTCCTTTTTTCTGGAACATGAAAGATACACAGCCGGATGTACCGATATTTCCACGTCCTTTGGAGAATGCGGAACGTACGTTAGCTGCTGTACGGTTCTTATTATCTGTTAATGTTTCTACGATAATAGCGATTCCGTTAGGGCCGTATCCTTCGTATGTATTCTGTACATAATTTACGGAGTTGGCATCTCCGGCAGCTTTTTTGATACCTCTTTCGATAGTATCGTTAGGCATGTTGTTAGATTTTGCTTTAGCGATTACATCACGAAGCTTACTGTTATTCGCTGGATCTGGACCGCCTTCTTTTACTGCTACTGCAATTTCACGACCGATTACAGTAAAGATTTTACCTTTTGCAGCATCATTTTTTTCTTTTTTGTGTTTAATGTTCGCAAACTTGGAATGTCCTGACATTTTATCTTCTCCTCACTTCTCTATGATATTTAAATACTCTTATAGGCATAACTTTTTTAAGTTTATCACCGTTTTATTATGTAGTCAAGTATTCTGGCTTTATCTTTCTGATTTACCTTTCCACAAAAATTTTCGATTTACACCCATTTTTTTATTTTTTATATTTTCATAAAAAGGCTACTGTGCTGGCATATTGACAAACATGCTATTTTATAATCTGTACAATATTCTCCAAAATCAGCTACTGTACCAGAGCGTGTTAATGAATATACCGAAATCTTTTTTCAATTATTTTAATATTCCAGACTCTTTTATGCTCGCAATTGCTTTCTTAATCTCTTCTGGCGGAAGTACGAGAGCAAAACGGACATAACCTTCACCAAGGCTTCCAAAACTGCTTCCTGGTGTACAGATCACGCCAGTTTTCTCCATAAGTTCCATAACAAATTCATTGGAATTCGTATAGCCGTCCGGCAGTGGCCCCCATGCAAACATAGTTCCCTCGCTGTCTGGAATGTTCCACCCAATCTCTCGAAGTCCTTCGCACAGTGCATCTCTTCTTTCCTGATATTTTTTGCACTGTTCCTGTACGGCAGCATCATCGGATTTTAATGCCGCTACTGCACCTGCCTGTACAGGAAGAAATATACCATAGTCAATCTGGGAACGGAAACGTTTGAACACTTCAATGACCTGTGCATTTCCAATGACAAAGGACATACGCGCACCTGTATAATTATAGCTCTTTGACAGGGAATAAAATTCTACGCCGACTTCCTTTGCTCCCTTGAAAGAAAGGAAAGACTTGCCTTCTCTTCCGTCATAAATAATATCTGAGTATGCATTATCATGAATGATTAAAATATTATTTTCCCTGGCAAATGTAATTAACTTTTCGTAGAATTCGTCTGGTGCTGTCTTACAGATTGGATTGGCTGGATAGGATACTACCATCACTTTTGCTGCCTTTTTTACATCCGCAGGAATGGCATCAAAGTCTGGAAGATAGTTATTCTCCTCTGTCAGCGGATAAAACCACTGATTACTCTGTGCGATAAATGCGCCTGTTGAAAAGATTGGATATCCTGGGTTTGGTAAAAGCACGATATCTCCCGGATTAATGAGTGGCAGGAAAATGTGTGCCATTCCTTCCTGAGAGCCGTATACAGACATAATCTCATTCTTCGCAATGTCCGTATTATATCTATTTTTGTAACGTGCTGCTAACGCATCTAAAAGCTCATCGGTCTCGCCTAAAGAATAATGATAATTCTCCGGGTGAAGGCAGGCTTCGGATACCGCTTTCATCACACATTCCGGTGTTTCAAAATCTGGTGTTCCTACAGAAAAGTTGTAAATCTTCTTTCCCTGTTTTTGCAATTCTTTCTTTTTCTCATCTAAAATCTGAAAAATTCCTGCTTCAAAATTCTTCATTTTCTCTGCTGGTTCAAAATTCATATTTTTATTACTCCTTTGTGTTGTCCTTTATGTAATCAGCTCCAGACTGATTTTTAAGGCATAGTTTACTCTCTTTAAGGTGTTTGTGTCAAGATGGCATACCCGTTCTTTTAGACGCTGTTTGTCAATTGTACGAATCTGTTCTAATAGTACAACCGAATCCTTTGTAATATCACACTCCGTCGTAGACAGTTCCACATGAGTCGGCAGTTTTGCTTTATTCATCCGGCTTGTGATCGCCGCACAGATTACGGTAGGGCTGTGACGGTTGCCTGCATCATTTTGAATAATAAGCACCGGACGGACACCTCCCTGCTCGGAACCTACGACCGGGCGAAGGTCTGCATAATAAATATCTCCACGTTTTATCATCATTTTCACTCACTCCATTTTACTTTTCTTTCTAAATGAAGTATTTCCAGCAAACGTCATGAGTATTCTGATGATTTCCTTTGTTTTTTATATTTCTTCTGGAAAATGTTTCCGCTTCAAAATAGTTTCGAGATAATTCGGTAAATCTCCGGCAAGAACACTATAATATCCCTTTTCTTTTGCGGCAGCATCTCCGGCAAGACCGTGACAGTACACACCAAGTCGTGCCGCTGTCAAAATGTCAAGTCCTCCGGCAAGAAAACCGCAGATAATTCCTGTTAATACATCGCCGCTTCCACCAGTTGCCATTCCATTGTTTCCGCTCATATTAATGTATGAAGGTACGCTTCCATCGGACACAATGGTTCTTGCATCTTTTAGCACGATAACATGTCCCTTATCTGCAGTACTTGCAGCCGCTTTTGGCAGATTGCTGCGAATTTCTGCAATTTCTTCTCCAGTTAATCTGGACATTTCTTTCAAATGCGGGGTAAGAATCATCCCGCCTTCATATTCATGAAATAGCTGCCTTAATTCTGTATCTTCTTGTAACAAAGCCGCCAGATTATTAAGCCCATCTGCGTCAATAACAAGCGGTGCCTTTCCTAATGTAAGAACCTGTTTTACTAACTTACTTGCAAATGCACTCTGTCCAATTCCCGGTCCGATTCCGATAACAGATGCCCACGAAAGAGATTCCGGTAATAGTTCCCATGCCTTTTCTTCCGAATCATAAGTCGTAAGAATCGCCTCTGGAAGCTTTTCCTGCAAAATCACACGATTCTCCTCACAGGAAAAAATGCGTACCAGACCGCTTCCGCTCTTATAGGCCGCTGTTCCACTCAAAAGGGCGGCCCCTGCCATATTTTTGGAGCCGGCAATCAGAAGAACCTTCCCGTAACTTCCTTTATTCGTCCATGCCTTTCTTTCCGGCAAAAGTTCCAGGTCATCTGTTGTGAAAGAAACCATCTGCGGGGCGATTTCTTCAACCGCCTTATTCGGAAAACCGATTTCCTTTACAATGACTTCGCCGCTGACATCTGCCCCTGGATAAAGAAGCAGTCCCACCTTAGGAAGCCCAAAAGTGACCGTTATATCCGCCTCAAATGCAATACCAAGAATCTGTCCGGCAGAGGCATCGACTCCAGACGGAACATCTACCGCAACCTTCAGTGCTTCCATCTGATTCAGGCGCTCAATAACCTCCCTGTGCCGTCCTGCCACTTCTCGCTTTAATCCAACGCCAAAAATGGCATCTACGATAACATCATACTCCTCATCGGGAAACTTCATCAAAAAATCTGCTTCCATCTGCTCTAAAATGTGTTTCTGAATCTGATGGGAATCTGAATCATGTGGAATGACTCCGATTTCATAAAAATCTACGGTATAGCCTTCTTCTAACAGAAGTCTTCCCAGCGCCAGTCCATCACCTCCATTATTCCCTTTTTCTGTAACAATCAGCACCCTGCTATCTGTCGGTATTCTCTCCAAAAAGACTTCCTCTAATGCAAGTGCTGCCTTTTCCATCAAAACGATACCTGGAATCCCTACGTTATTTATACTATACGCATCAATATTTTGCATTTCTTCCCTTGAAGCAACGTAACGCATTATTTAACCTCCTACTTTCTAACAACTATCCCTTTCTTATTCTAAGATACAGAATGCAGCATATTGTTGAACTGCATCGTTCCAGAACATATTTGAAAAATACTTTCAGCAAGCTTTGCATCACCATCTGTATGCAAACACCCTTTAGCAAAAAGAGATGAAAATCTGTTTCTTACAACACAGCTTCTCATCTCTTCGTTCTCTTCTGCAATATAAACTTTATACTTACTGATTGTGACTGTGGATTCGATAAGACAATGTCATAATACTCTCTGCAAGATGTACATTCTCTACCAGAATCTCTTCTGGAAAATGCAAATCTACCGGCGCAAAGTTCCATAATGCCTTGATTCCCAAATCAACTAACTGTTCTGCAACTTTCGTTGCCTTCGACTTCGGCAATGTCAATGCGGCAATCATTACCTCATGTTCTTTTAAGAATGTTTCCAGCATGTCGATATCATATACTTCCACGCCCCGCACTGTCATACCAATTAATCTTGGATTCACATCGAAAAGCCCGATAATCTTAAATCCATTACTGTCAAAATCCTGATTGTTCGCCAACGCCTGTCCAAGATTACCTGCACCTACGATAATGATATTATTCGTCTTATCCAGTCCAAGAATCTTGCCCATCTCATTATAAAGATACTCTACATTATAACCATATCCCTGTTGACCAAACCCGCCAAAATTATTTAAATCCTGACGAATCTGGGAAGCAGTGACGTTCATTCTCTGACTCAGTTCCTTAGAGGAAATACGAACAACATTATTCTTCAGTAAATCTCCAAGATACCGATAGTACCGGGGCAATCTTTTTATCACTGCCGGAGAAATAGACTTTTCACTTCCTGATTTTACAACTGTTTTACTATCTGGCATAAGTTCCTCCCTTTGATAAAAAATTCCCATTCTTAAGCTCTAATGAATCAATTATATACAAAAATTCTTTTAATGTCAAATAAGATTGTTAAAAATTATAACACTTATTTACTTATTTTTTCTTTCATGATAAAATACATCAGAAATATTTCTACTTTATAATAATGCAACAACAATATAACTAATTTGGAGGTTATTATGATTTTAGCCTGTCAGAAAATCGAAAAAGCATTCGGCGGCAAATCCGTATTAAATAATGTTAATTTTTTAATTAATGAAGGGGAAAAAGCAGCAGTTATCGGTATTAACGGTGCCGGAAAAACTACCCTTTTTAAAATCATTACTGGAGAATATGAGGCAGACAACGGAGAAGTTATTTTCCAGAAAGGCTCTACCTACGGTTATTTATCTCAGGTTATTGATGTAAGCTCTCATCGCAGTATTTATGAAGAGATGCTCGATGCCAAAAAAGAGATTATCGAGATGGAAAAAAAGATTCGCCAGCTTGAAAAGGACATCAGTACCTTATCCGGTGAAGCATTAGAAAGTGCAATGGAAAGCTATTCCCGCCTGACAGACCGTTTTGAAAAAGCAAACGGCTATGCCTGGAAAAGTGAAATCACTGGCGTATTAAAGGGACTTGGATTTGATGAAAGCCAGTTTGCCACACCAATCCATACACTTTCCGGTGGTCAGAAAACCCGTGTCGCATTAAGCCGTATTCTCTTAATGCACCCGGATCTGATTTTACTCGATGAGCCGACCAACCACCTTGATATGGAATCCATTCGCTGGTTAGAGACTTTCCTTTCTAACTACCGTGGTGCCGTTTTAATCGTTTCCCACGACCGTTATTTTCTTGATAAAGTTGTGGATAAGGTTATCGAAATTGAGCGCGGAACCAGTCAGGTATTTAACGGCAATTACAGTGCCTACGCCGAAAAGAAAAAGGCACAGCGTGATGCACAGATGAAGCTTTACATGAACCAGCAGCAGGAAATCCACCATCAGGAAGAAGTAATCACAAAACTCCGCTCCTTTAACCGTGAGAAATCCATCAAACGTGCGGAAAGCCGTGAGAAAATGCTCAGTAAACTTGAACTCGTAGACAAACCCGTTGTCTTAAACAGCAAGATGCGTATCACTTTAGAACCAGAAGTCCTCAGCGGTAATGATGTACTTACAATTGAGGGACTTTCCAAATCTTTTGGTGACAAAGCCTTATTCCGCAATTTAAATGTGCAGATTAAACGAGGGGAAGTTGTCGGCCTCCTCGGAGCAAACGGTACGGGAAAGACCACCCTCTTAAAAATCATCAACCGCCAGCTTCGCGCCGACTCTGGTAAAATCCGATATGGCTCTAAAGTTTCCATCGGCTACTACGATCAGGAACAGCACGTACTAGACGATAGCAAAACGATTTTTGATGAGATTTCCGATGCGTATCCAAAGCTCACAAACACCCGCATCCGTAACGTACTCGCCGCCTTCCTTTTTACTGGCGAAGACGTATTTCAGGTGATCGGAACCTTAAGTGGTGGAGAAAAAGGACGAGTTTCCCTTGCAAAGCTGATGCTTTCTAATGCCAACTTCATTATTCTTGATGAGCCGACCAACCACTTAGATATCCAATCCCGCGAGATTTTGGAAGAAGCTATCAACAATTACGAAGGAACCGTATTCTACGTTTCCCACGACCGTTACTTCATCAACCAGACTGCCACCAGAATTCTGGATTTATCCCCAGAAGGCATCGTAAACTATAAAGGCAACTATAACTATTACTTAGAACAAAAAGAGGCTGGAAACATCTCAGCGGACAGCGATAACATCACGCTCACTTCCGCCACAGATGCCGCTCTGGCTCCTTCTCCTGAAAAAGCGAAAGAAGACTGGAAGCGTTCCCGCGAGGAAGCTGCCAGACAGCGTAAACGTGCTAACGACTTAAAGAAAACAGAAAAGGAAATCAGCCGTTTAGAAGAAGAAAACGACCAGTTAAAAGAAGAAATGGCACTTCCGGAGAATGCTACTAATGTGGCGAAGCTTATGGAGCTGAATACGAAGTTTGAGGAAAATGAGGCTGCACTCCTGGAACTCTACGACAAATGGGAAGAGCTTTCTGAATAAATTCTGGGCTGTAAATCTGATATAAAAAAGCCCGGCTACAAATGTAGCCGGGAAATAAGCCCTATTATTCATTTTTAATACAAACTAACTATTAATAAGCTGGTCCAAGATCAATCCAGTTTTTATCAACCCATTTACCCTGTGTTTTATTCCAACGGCGCTTCTGACGTCGTCCATTATGTACACGATAGTAAATAACTATCTGATCAGCGCATGGAGTAATACTATCTTCTTCTACAATCTCCACAATTTCTGATCCAAAGTCTACTTCTTCCGCCTGAATATCTGCTGACGGAAATACCATTCCAAGACTCATAAGAATCGCACCTGCCGCTACTACTCTTTTCCATTTTGCTTTTCTCATCATTACATTATCTCTCCTTCTATTTATAAACTTTATAATAGGGGTTACTTCTATAAACTTGTATTACTTCAATAGATTTTTATTGAACTTATCGTAATGTGTATTTATATTCATAACCGGAGAGAAATGTAAAAACGTATGTGCAGTATTGCCTATCAGTCTTTTCGAATCTGGCTTCTTCTGGAATCCACCATATCTGCAAGTTCTTTTAATAAGTCGTCATCTTCCTCATCCTTTAACAGTGCGTTAAATAATCTGGATAATGTACGGCTCGTATTTCTCTGCTCCTGACGGAGCTGATTAATTGAATATTCTTCTCTTGTCATTGTTGGCTGGAAAGTTCTGGCATAATTCTTCGTTGTCTTCTTAAAGCCGGCAACTTCTACCAAATCCTTATTTAAAAGGGAATTCAGTAATAAATGAACCGAACTTGCCTTCCATGTTCTATCATCAGAAACTCCTACAATCTCTGAAGATGTAAGAGGCTTCTCCTCATCCCATAATACTTCTAATATCTGTTTCTCACTATTGGTAATCTTTGGAATTTTTCTTTTCATGATATACCCCTTTTCTTCATTGTTTAATATTAAGTATATCATATAATAAAATACAAAAAAATTCAACAATTAGCCTGTGAATTTATCATCCATATGTAGTTATATTATCTAACCCTTTTATTTTTTATTATATTTAATAATTGGATATTCCTCGTATATTCCATTTTCCACATCTTCTTTTAATACTTTTTCTTCATATTTACCATAGTGGAAAATATAAGTCCCATCTTTCTGTTCTTCTAGGTAAGAATTCTCTCCATCTGAAACAAATGGTGTATTCTCTTGATGCATATCTGTCAATGGTACAATATATTCTGGCTGTAAGATAAAATAATAAGATGCAACAAACCAAATAACACTCACACCCAAGATAAACAAATTCATCTTTCTCTGTGTCCTCTTATCATCCTTCTTAAACATCACATAATGAAATCTTTGCTTTAATGGTCTTACTTCAAGCTTCTTTACAAATCCTAATGTATCCGAAGAAACTTTATCAAAGTTCGCTCTTCTGCCACCTGCCATATAAGTCAGGGTATCCAGATAATACAGGGTATCCATCTCACTGTATTTCTTCGACATCGCATTATCACAGTTTAATTCTATAATCTGGTCTAAATCTTTGCAAAGTAAATATGCCAATGGATTCCACCAGAATATCATTCCTATGATATTAATTATAAACTTCTTCCACAAATCTTTTCTCTTCCAATGAAGATATTCATGCATGAGAATAAATTCCAATTCTTTCTCGTTACATTCCTTCTCTGGAAGATATATAACTGGATGTCGCAGTCCCTTAATAAATGGTTCTGCAATTGCCAGATTATACTCAATCTTAATCGGACATTCTGAATCAATTTCTCTTAAAATTTTCTCTGCTACTCCATCTCCTTTGGAAGTCCCTTTTATAAGATATCCCTTTACCTTATTCCATTCTCTCATCTTGTGAACAACTGCTATGATAATACCAATTATCCATATTGTAAGAATAACTGCCATAACAATCTTCTTATGGATATCTTCTGACTTAGCATATAAATTCATAAGAAATGAGTACAAATACGGATCACATATCACCTTCTGATGACTCGGAAATTCTATCGGAAATAGCATTCTTACCGTACAAAATATGTAAAGAATCGAAATAAACGTAACTCCATACTTTGTTAAATAATCTGATCGCCTTCTCAGAATAAATATGAGGAGTAACATCGGACAACTAATTAAAAACGTCCATATTAAAGAATATAATGATAACATAACTTTTCCCCCTGCTTATTCTGATATTACTTTTCGTATTTTCTACATTATACACTACACTTGAATAAAAATAAATAGTTTTTTGTCGTTTTACTACATTTATTTTTTTATTTTTTGTTTAATTTTTATTTTGTATCATATTCAGAGACATTTTGTATTTCAAACTTAATCATTATATATATAGTTCTTAGTATATTAGAATTTTTATTAAAAATTATTATTTTTAGTAAGTCGCTTTGTGATATACAAAAAAATACCTGTCTGCATTATAAACTTATGCAAACAGGTATCGAATTATTCCTCTTTTTTTCACTTTTTGTTTTATTTGGCCTTTTTAATGTGGCTTTTGTCGTAAGATTTTAAAAACTGTGTCAGACGATCACAGGACTTCGCCCAGACAACGAGTTCTTCCGGACTTAATGTTTCCATGATAGCATCTAACATTTTCTCATGAAATTCTTCATGATGTTTGTAGGCAGCAATTCCCTTTTCGAGGAGATAGACATTAACTACTCGTCTGTCTTTCTCACTTCTGGCTCTTGCCACATACCCCTTATTCACCAGACTGTTCATGGATGTTGTGAGAGAACCTACAGTGATATTCAGCCGCTTTGCTACTACGCTCATGCGTGCACCATCTCCAAGACCGATGGCTTCTATGATATGCATATCATTGTTACTGATATCGGAAAATTCATCTGTGATAATTGCCTTCTCTTCCAGCTCTAAAATCTCGTGGAAAGTCTTTACTAACATTGTGTTTATCGTTTCTCTTACATCGTTCATTCCTATATTCTCACCTTATCTAATACCGTATCGTTTTTATCGCATGATAACCCTATAAATCATCTGGCCTTTATAAAGATCTGCATTTATGATGGCTGGGATGTTTCCTAAATTCCATCGCAACTCTTTATATTTGTATACAATTATGGACTTTATCTTCTTTTATTATCATTATATACAAGAACTACAGAAATAATCAATTACTTTTTTTACTGTTTCGATTGTTTTTGCCTCATAAGCGCGTCCTCCGCAGAATAAAAGGGCATTTTCTGTCTCTCCTTTGGCTGCATGGATGAGTGCTTCTGTGATACAGTACGGTGTTTCTGCCGGATTACAGGTATGAATACAGCGAAGACATTTCGTCGGCGGTATCCTTCCTTCGGATTTTACTTTATCTAAAAATGTGTTTCTGATTGCTCTTCCCGGCATTCCGACCGGACTTTTTACGATAACGATATCTTCTTTTTCTGCTTGAATATAGGTTTGTTTATAGTGTTCATCTGCATCACATTCTTCAGTTGTCACAAATCGGGTCGCAATCTGCACCCCGTCTGCTCCAAGAGAAAATGCTCTCTCATAATCGGCATGGTCATAAATGCCTCCTGCCAGGATGACAGGTTATTTTTTTCTCGTATTTTTCTTCGTATTTTTGTACTACGGTAATAATCTTCTTTACTTCTTCTCCATAAATATCTGGAGTAAATTCTTCTAACTGTTCTTTATGAAATCCTAAATGTCCTCCCGCCATCGGTCCTTCTATCACAATAAAATCGGCGGTTCTTTTATATTTTTTATCCCAGAATTTTAAAATAACACGAGCGGATTTCTGTGTGGATACAATCGGGGCAATCGCAATATCGCTGTCTGCTGTATACGCAGGCAGATCTACGGGAAGACCTGCTCCTGATACGATAAAATCAGCTCCTGCTGCAATTACTTCGTGGGCATAGGTTTCATAATCGTTCATGGCTACCATAAGATTAAAGCCAACAATTCCATCCGGTGAAATTGCTCTCGCTTTTTGCATTTCTTTATGAATGGCACGTTTATTAGCTTCTATGGGATTCTCATAAAAATCTGGTTCTTTAAAACCAATCTGTGCGGCAGAGATTGTTCCGGCTCCACCTTCTTTTGCAACTGTTCCGGCAAGCCTCCCAAGACTGATACCAACACCCATTCCACCCTGTACGATTGGAACTCTTACTTGTTTTTTTCCAATAGAAAATAAGTTTTTCTTCATAAGTTATATTCTCCTATAAGTACTAATATTCTATTTTCTATGTTTATATCAACATAAAACTCAAATAACTGACTAATTCAGTGAAATACTAATGTGACATCACTGACATTTCATTTTATTTGATGTGAATCATATTAGTTCTTTATAAAGCGTTCCCTACATACTGCGAAAACGCTGGTATCTTGCCTCAACTCTCTCTTTTTCTGTCATTTCCTTGCTGTTTTCTAAAAATGCGGAGATATTTTCTTCTAAATTATCAAATACATTCATCATTGAATCTAATGTATAGGATTCCGGCTCTGAAATAATTTTTTCAACAAAACCTGCTTTGTATAAATCATAAGAAGTCAGTTTCATTGCTTTGGCTGCGCGGGCTGCCTGACTGCCATCTTTCCATAAAATAGCCGCATAGCCTTCTGGAGAAAGAATAGAATAAACTGCATTTTCAAGAATCCAGACTTCATCGGCTACTGCCATGGCAAGCGCACCGCCGCTGCCGCCTTCTCCGATTAAGACGGAAAGAATTGGGGTCTCTAAGGAAGACATTTCATAGAGATTTCTGGCGATTGCCTCACCCTGACCTCGTTCCTCGGCTTCCATTCCACAGAAAGCTCCCGGTGTATCGACAAAACAGATGATTGGACGGTGGAACTTTTCGGCCTGCTTCATAAGACGAAGTGCTTTACGATAGCCTTCTGGCTCCGGCATCCCAAAGTTACGCTCAATATTTTCTGAAGTACTTTTTCCTTTCATCTGCGCGATAACGGTTACCGGCTGTCCCTGAAAATAAGCAATACCTCCGCAGATGGCGGCATCATCGCCAAAGTTTCTGTCTCCGTGGAATTCGATAAATTCTTCGAATAATCCGCTGATATAATCTTCACCAACTGGGCGGTCTTTTTCACGGGAAGTCAGGACGCGCTCCCAGGCTGTTTTTTCTGATGCACGTTTCTTTTGTGTTGCGGAAAGTTTTTGTTTGCGAGAGTTTTTCACTATTTTAACTGTCTGACCTACTTCCTGTTCTGATGCCACTGTAATATCACCATCATTGAAGACTGCATTATTGCCTGTATTCTCCGCTACCCCTTCTGCTGTTAAACGGTGCATTGTAAGAATCTTCTCCAACACCGTTTTCATATCTTTTCTCTCAACGATTTTATCAATAAAACCGTGTTTTAAGAGAAATTCGGAACGCTGGAATCCTTTCGGCAGCTTCTTGTGAATGGTCTGCTCGATAACTCGCGGGCCTGCAAATCCGATGAGTGCCTTTGGCTCTGCTAAAATGATATCGCCAAGCATAGCAAAACTTGCGGTAACGCCGCCTGTTGTCGGATCTGTGAGAACTGTAATGTAAAGTAAGCCAGCGTCACTGTGTCGTTTTAATGCGGCAGAAGTCTTAGCCATCTGCATAAGAGAGGTCATACCTTCCTGCATTCTCGCACCACCAGAGCAGGTGAAAATAATGACAGGAAGTTTTTCTTTTGTCGCGCGTTCTACACCTCTTGCAATTTTTTCACCAACGACTTCACCCATACTTGCCATAAGGAATCGTCCATCCATGACCATAAGAGCAACTTCATTTGCTCCGATGCGAGCTTTTCCTGTGATGACTGCCTCATCTAACTTTGTTTTTTCCTGCAGGGATTTGATTCTGTCTGGATACCCAATCATATGGAGAGGATTCTCTGTTGTAAGCCCGGTATCCCATTCTTCAAAAGAATCCTTTTCTGTTAAAAATGCAATCCTTTTCTGGGCTGGCATACGAAGGTAGCCTCCGCACTTTGGACAAATATATAAATTCTTCTTATAATCTTCTGTGAAAATACCCTTTCCACATTTATTACAGCGTTTTAAAAGTCCTTCTGGAACTTCTGGCTTTACCTTGCTGGCAGCTTCTTTTACTTCCGGCTTTGTGACGGGTGTTTTCTTAAATATACTTTTTAATTTCATAAATAAATCCTTTCGTACATAACAGGTAAACCTGTTATTTTTTTATTACGGGCCGCTGACTATTTATTTTTCCCATCTCTTCAAGAACATGTCTGGAAAATGTTTCTGCAAGATGTACATCTAATTTACAAAAGCTTTCGCTTAAATGAAAGCTACATGGCGAACTACGTCGGCCGAATAGATAGGAAATACATCTCAAAAATACAAAATAAGATGTGAATCTTACTTTTTGATTTCCTGACTACGTTCTTCAAGCACCTTTTCCAAATACTGAATCGTAAAATCGCCCTCCTGATAATCCGGACGTTCCATAATCTCATAAAGGAAATCAATATTCGTTGTGATTCCCTCGATGATAACTTCGCCTAATGCACGATGCATTTTTGCAATTGCTTCTTTTCTCGTTGCCGCAAATACAATGAGCTTTGTAATCATAGAATCATAGTATGGGGATACTTCACATCCACTGTAGATTGCACTGTCAATACGAACACCTTTTCCACCTGGAAGATACATATCGGTAATTCTTCCAGGACATGGACGGAAGTTCTTTGATGGGTCTTCCGCATTGATACGGCACTCAATGGCATGACCGGTAATCTGGATATCTTCCTGCTTCCATTTCAGTTTCTCGCCATCAGCAATTCGAATCTGTGCTTTAATCAAGTCGATTCCTGTAACCCATTCTGTGACAGGATGTTCTACCTGGATACGAGTGTTCATTTCCATAAAGTAAAAGCTTTTATCTTTTTCAAGGAGAAATTCAATCGTTCCTGCATTCTTATATCCTGCTGCCTTTGCTGCAAGAACAGCTGCCTGTCCCATTTTCTCACGAAGTTCCTCATCTACTACGGCAGATGGGGATTCCTCAATGACTTTCTGATGATTTCTCTGCACAGAACAGTCGCGTTCTCCCAAATGAATGACATTACCATAATTGTCGGCAAGAATCTGAAACTCTATATGGCGGGGATTCTCTACAAAATGCTCTAAGTACATGCTCTCATCACCGAAAGCAAGTCCGGATTCTTTCTGCGCCATTAAGAATGCATTTTCGAACTCATCCTCATTGTAAGCGACACGCATTCCCTTACCGCCGCCACCAAGAACGGCCTTTACGATAACTGGAAAGCCGATTCCTTTTGCAATTTCCAACGCTTCTTTTACATCAGTAAGCGCCTTCTGACATCCTGGAATTACTGGGACACCAGCATCTACCATTGTCTGTCTTGCTACTGCCTTATTGCCAAGTCGGGCAATAATATCAGAGTCCGGACCGATAAAAGTAATGTGGCAGGCCTCACACAGTTTCGCAAACTGGCTGTTTTCTGATAAAAAACCAAATCCCGGATGTATGGCATCCGCACCGGTAATCATCGTTGCGCTAATAATCTGCTCCATATTCAGATAACTGTCTTTTGCTGCAGCAGGTCCGATACAGACCGCCTCATCGGCAAGCTGTGTATGAAGTGCCTCCCGGTCTGCTTCGGAATACACTGCAACAGTTTCAATTCCCATCTCTCTGCAAGCACGGATGATGCGGATGGCAATCTCTCCTCTGTTTGCAATCAATATTTTCCGAATCATTATGTTCTCCTTTTATCTTTATTGCGACAACTTCTGCCACAATTCTCTATCCTAAAATTATACTATTTCTATGTTCTATCTATCTTCCTTGAGACTTATTCTGATGAAAAATCAACCAACCATAAAAGTTAATTCTGCCTTTACTACTACTTTTCCGTCCACATAGGCTGTGGCTTCTCCCACACCCATCGGGCCTTTACGTTTTACGATTTTGGTCTCAAGCTTTACTTTATCGCCCGGAACAATTTTCCCTTTAAAACGGCATTTATTAATTCCACCAAAATATGCTGTCTTTCCTTTATTTTCTTCTAAGGAAAGTATGGCAACTGCCCCTACCTGCGCTAACGCTTCTACAGTAAGAACACCTGGCATAACTGGCTCCTGTGGAAAATGTCCACGGAAAAAGTCTTCATGAAATGTTACGCATTTATATCCTACGGCACTGACACCTGGTTCCATCTCTTCGATGTAATCAACTAAAAGAAATGGATGTCTGTGTGGTAAAATCTGTTCAATTTCTTTAATTCCTAATCTCATAATTTTCTTCCAACCTGTTTACTGCTTTACTTATATTTATAAAAACCTGTTTTTACTTTCTGTTAAAGCTTCTGACTTATTAACTTGAGAAAATCAGACTTAAATTCATACCTTATCAATATTACTGAATTCTGAATAACGGCTGTCCATACTCCACATTCTCTTCATTTTCTACAAGAATTTCCGTAACAACACCATCGAATTCGCTCTCAATCTCATTCATAAGCTTCATTGCCTCAACAATGGCCAAAGTCTGCCCTTTCTTTACGGTATCCCCTACTTTTATGAAAGGCTCTGCATCTTCAGAAGGTGCTGCATAAAATGTACCAACTAACGGGGATTTTACGAGGTTTCCACCCTTTTCCCCGACTGCTTCTGCTGCCTGTGACTGTGCAGCTGCAGTAGCTGCAACTCCCTCTGTTCCGGCTGTATTTGCACCATTCACGCTGTTTGCGCTGACACCAATGGCTTCCTGTAACGCAATGTTTGAAGCTGGCACAACGATTTTTTCTTCTGGCTGTGGACAACTCATGGCAATGCGGATATTACCCTCTGTATATTCAAAATTCGTAAGCCCTGCTTTTGATACTTCTTTTACTAATTCTAAAATCTGCTGATAATCCATATCTGTCTACTCCTCGTATTTCTTTACAAGAAGAGAAGCGTTATGTCCTCCAAAACCAAGAGAGTTGGAGATGGCTACATTCACTTCCTGCTCTACTGCTCCGTTAATTACATAGTCAAGATCGCATCCCTCACCAGGATTGGTTGTTCCTACGGTTGGATGGATATAGCCTTCTTCGATGGACTTCACACAAACGATTAACTCTACCGCTCCGGCTGCTCCAAGCAAATGTCCGATCATTGACTTTGTAGAACTCATTTTTAAATGGTCTGCGCTCTCACCAAAGGCACGTCTTACAGCTCTTGTCTCAAATAAATCGTTGTGGTGGGTTCCTGTTCCATGTGCGTTAATGTAATCTACTTCTTCCGGTTTTACACCTGCTTCTTCCATGGCAAGTTCCATTGCTTTTGCTGCACCGCTTCCGTCCTCTGCAGGAGAAGTGATGTGGAAGGCATCACAGGTAGAACCATATCCGGCTAACTCTGCAAGAATCTTTGCTCCACGCTTTTTCGCATGTTCTAATTCCTCTAATACAACAACTCCTGCTCCCTCGCCAATAACGAATCCGCCTCTTGCCTCATCAAATGGAAGAGACGCGCGTAACGGGTCGCTCTCACTGGAAAGTGCAGTCAGATTTGTAAATCCAGCAACGGCAACTGGTGTGATACTGCTTTCTGTTCCACCGGCAAGCATAACATCGGCATCTCCGTACTGAATGGCACGAAGGGCATCTCCGATAGAGTTACTTCCTGTCGCACATGCAGTTACTACGTCAGTACATTTGCCTTTGCAGCCTAAGTCAATCGCTACATTTCCTGCTGCCATGTTGGAAATCATTAAAGGAATAAGCATTGGACTCACTCTCTTTGGTCCCTTTGTAATGATTTTCTCATGCTCTTTCTCCATGCTGGAAAGACCGCCGATACCGGAACCAATGATAACACCGACACGGTATGGATCTTCTTTTTCCATATCAAGACCTGCCATGGCAAATGCTTCTCTTGATGCAGCTACGGCATACTGGGAGAAAACTTCCATTCTTCTTGCTGCCTTGTTATCAAGTCTTTCTTTTACATTGAAATCTTTTACTTCGGCTGCAATCTTTACTTTATAATCTTCGGTATCGAACTTTGTGATAGCTCCGATACCTACCTTTTCTTCTTTAATTCCATTCCAGAATTCGTCTAATGTGTTTCCGATTGGAGTCACAGCACCCATTCCGGTAATTACTACTCTTCTTTTCATATCAGAAAAATCCTTTCTCTCACTTACATCACCATACCACCATCCACTAAAAGTACCTGACCGGTAATATAAGACGCTTTGTCAGAAGCTAAAAATACTGCTGCATTCGCAATATCTTCCGGCTCTGCAAAACGGCCAAGTGGAATCTGTTTCTTTGCATTTTCTTTTACTTCATCAGAAAGTACATCTGTCATCTCTGTTTTTACGAATCCCGGAGCAATAGCGTTACAGGTAATTCCTCTGGACGCTAATTCTTTTGCTGCGGATTTGGTTAATCCAATTATTCCTGCTTTGGATGCACTATAGTTCGCCTGACCGGCATTTCCGGCGACGCCGGAAACGGAACTTACATTAATGATTCTTCCATATCTCTGCTTCATCATGCGACGGCTCGCAAAACGAATCATCTGGAAACATCCCTTTAAGTTCGTATCTATTACATTATCGAAATCTGCTTCACTCATAGCCATTAAAAGACCATCTTTTGTAATTCCTGCATTATTTACAAGAATATCAATGCTGCCAAATGTCTTGGCTACCGCTTTTACTAAAGCATTACATTCTTCAAAATCTGCAACATTGGCACGGAAAATTTCTGCTTTTCCACCTGCCTCTTCAATTTCTTTTTTTACAAGAAGTGCCTTTTCTTCATTTCCGTGAAAATGTACGGCTACTGCTGCGCCTTCTTTTGCAAGAGCGATGGCAACTGCTTTTCCGATTCCGCCGGACGCGCCGGTCACAATTGCTGTTTTTCCTTCTAATAACATATCTATAACTCCTTTATAGCTTCCACTGTCTTGTCGATATCTTCCATCGTTCCGATTCGGAACATCTTTACGTTACGGTCAATCTTTCTCATAAAACCGCTCAAAGTCTTTCCCGGACCGATTTCTACGAAAACGTCCACACCGTCTGCTATCATGGCACGCACACTCTGCTCCCATAAAACGGAGGAATAAACCTGTTCTTTTAATAATTCTTTTGTTCTTGTCGTATCTGTCACGATACTTGCATCCACATTTGTCATATAAGGAATCTTTAACTCTCCTAATGTCACTTCGGAAAGTGCCTGATAAAGCTTCTCCCCTGCTTCTTTTAAGTAAATGGAATGAAATGGTCCGCTTACATTTAATGGAATGACACGTTTTGCTCCCGCCTCTTTTAAAGCTGGTGCTGCATTCTCTACCGCTTCCTTATCTCCGGTAATAACAATCTGTCCCGGACAGTTATAGTTTGCAACGTAAACACCTTCCATGTATGCAATCGCCTCATTTACCGCTTCTCCAGAAAGACCAAGTACAGCGGCCATACCGCCCTTACCTTCCGGTACTGCGTTATGCATGAGGTTTCCGCGGAGCCACACCATCTTAATAGCATCCTCAAGCTCCATGCCGCCTGCTGTTGTAATCGCACAATATTCTCCAAGACTAAGCCCGGCTGTCATGTCTGGTGTAAGCCCTCTTGCCATAATCTCTTTTGTCATTGCCATACAGGTAGTAACTAATGCAGCCTGTGTATAATCCGTTCTGTCAAGGAGTTCATTTTCCTCAAAACAGATATGTTTCATATCCTGTCCTAAAATCTCACAGCTCTTATCAAATACTTCTTTTGCCAGTGGGCTTTTTTCATAAAAATCTTTACCCATTCCTGCGACCTGTGCTCCCTGTCCCGGATAAAGAAATGCTATTTTACTCATTTACTCTACCTCCCGATATTCTCTGCCTGTGAAAGAACAACGTTCTTCATCTCTCTGCAGATTCCTTCGATAATTTCCTTACAACTTCTGCTGTCCTTTACAAGACCGGCAATCTGGCCTGCCATCACACTTCCATGAATGACATCACCGTCAACAACCGCCTTTCTAAGACCGCCAAGTGTCAGCTTCTCAAGTTCTTCAAAGGAAGCGCCTGCCTGCTCTAACTTCAAATACTCTCTTGTCTGCTGATTTCTTAAACATCTAACTGGATGTCCTGTTGTTCTTCCGGTTACCTTTGTATCAATATCTTTTGCTTTAATTACTTTATTCTTATAGGCTTCACTTACGATGGATTCCTTAGATGCAACGAAAATCGTTCCCATCTGGATAGCCTTTGCGCCAAGCATAAATGCGGCTGCCATTCCTCTTCCGTCTGCGATTCCGCCGGCTGCAATTACAGGGATATTTACTGCATCAACAACCTGTGGTACTAATGCCATTGTTGTTGTCTCTCCAATATGTCCGCCTGACTCGGTACCTTCTGCGATAACCGCGTCCGCACCAGCCTTTTCCATTCGCTTTGCAAGAGCAGTACTTGCTACAACTGGAATGACGCGCACACCGGCTTTCTTCCATTCTTCCATGTACTTTTCCGGGTTACCTGCACCGGTTGTTACTACCTTTACTTCCTCTTTTACAAGAAGTTCGGCGATCGCATCTGCCTCTGGATTTAATAACATCAGATTCACGCCAAATGGCTTATCTGTTTTTTCCTTTACTTTATGAATCTGTTCTTCCACCCAAGAAGCAGGTGCACCGCCCGCACCAATGATTCCAAGTCCACCGGCTTCGGAAACAGCGGCGGCAAGCTCGGCTGTTCCAACCCATGCCATACCGCCCTGAATTACCGGGTACTCAATTCCAAGCAATTCTGTAATCACTGTTTTCATTCTTTGTCCCTCTGCCTATTTATGTTCTTTGATGTACTCTACAACGTCTCCAACAGTTTCCATCTTCTCTAACTCTTCTGTAGGGATTTCTACATCAAACTCATCCTCAAGACTCATAACCATCTCGAAAAGGTCAAGAGAATCTACTTTTAAATCCTCTTTGAAAGATGCTTCCATTGTTACCTGGTCTTCTTCAATTCCTAAAGATTCCACGATTAATTCTTTAATTTTTTCAAACATAATATAAACCTCATTCTTTCTTATACTCTTACATTGTTTTCTTCTTTATGTAATCCGGAAATTCCGGGAATTACCTTTTTACCATTCTAAATACATGCCGCCCCATGTAAGGCCTGCGCCAAACCCGGCAACAACTATCTTCATTCCCGGCTGTAACTTTCCGGCTTTCTTTAATTCATCAAGCAGCACCGGAATACTCGCAGAAGACATATTTCCATTCTGCATCATATCCATCGGAAACTTTTCAATTGGCTGCTTTAACCGCTTAGCGATTGCCTCGACAATTCTTCGGTTTGCCTGATGAAGAACAAATAAATCAACTTCTTCTACAGACTTTCCTGCCTTTTCAAGAATTTCCTTCACTACAACAGGAACCTGTCTGGCTGCAAACTTGTAAATCTCTCTGCCATCCATCGCCACATAACCCTTTAAAGAACCATCGGCTCTCTTTCCCGTCGGATTCTGACAGGTAAGTACTTCACCTCTGCTTCCATCGGAATGAAGTACGGAAGGAATCTCAATGTTTCCTCTTCCATCTATATTCCCATCTTCATCTGCACTGACAACCGCAGCTCCGGCACCATCACCAAATAAAATACAGGTACCTCTGTCTTCCCAGTTCACGATATTCGACAGACATTCTACACCGATCAACAGCGCTTTTTTCGAAAGCCCGGCCTTAATCTGTCCGGCTGCCATCTGATAAGCTACTATAAATCCTGAACATGCCGCATTTAAATCAAATGCTGCTGCATTCACAGCACCAATTTCCTTTTGAACACTGCAGGCTGTACATGGCAAAAGCTGTTCAGACGAAACACTTGACACAATGAGAAGGTCAATCTCCTCTGCCGCAACCTGTGCATCTTCCAATGCCCTCTTCGCCGCTTTCGCTGCCATAGAAACTGCTGTCTCTTCCCTGGCAATATGCCGGCTCTTGATTCCGGTACGACTCTGAATCCATTCATCGTTCGTATCTACCAACTGAGAAATTTCAAAATTATCAAGCACTTTCTCAGGAAGGCAGGAGCCTGTCCCTTTTATTTTGACAAACATCACTTTCTCCTTTTCTTGCTCATATGATTACTTCTGATCACTTCGTTCTGATATTCTATGTGAATATTTTTATTTTCAAATCTTATTGTTTTGAAATAATATTATTTTGAATTAAAATAGTTTGAATATCAAAGCAAGTGATTACAAATATATCATAGCTGGTGGAGAAGTCAAGTATTTTTTTTGATACAAATGGACAAATAGGAATTTGCCGGGGTGAGTAAACAGACGAAGTCTGAGAATCAAATCATCTATATTTGTGATTTTCGTCGCTACGAGAAGTCGTCTTCTAAGAAAAGGCCGGCATGAAAAGGTATTGATTTTGACTCAGTTGTACAAAACACAAAGTCGTCAAAATCAATACCTTTTCATGCTGGCCTTTTCTAATATTTTATTATAGTCTCGTAGCTCCCAGACCACAAATATAGATGATTTGATTCTCGGACTTCTGTTTCCTGGCTGCCCGGGCAAATT
>NZ_ACEP01000101.1 GCF_000173975.1 Anaerobutyricum hallii DSM 3353 | reverse complement strand
CGAGCGGGTGAGCGAACATTCAACCTGCAGCGACTAAAGTCACAAATATAGGGTATCGGCTCTCTTTGGGAGCGTCTCCTTGCCTGCGGCAAATCAGGACTTAATAAGCTTTTCCGAAGTAAACCTCACATTTTGCTGGTTTTCCACAGTGAACACATACATCGGAATGTTTTGCCTGTACAAATGGAATACAACGTGTTGTTGCACCATTCTCATCTTTGATGGCTTCTTCACATTCTTTTTCTCCACACCACATTGCGCGGATGAATCCCTGCTGGTTTTCAAGAATGTCATTGAATTCTTCCCAGTTATGAGCGATATGTGTATTTTTCTCAAGATGTGCTTTTGCTTTATTGTACATATCGTTCTGCATTGTCTCAAGAACTTCTGTTAATGTTTCTGGAATCTTATCAATAGGTGTGACAATCTTTTCTCTTGTGTCACGACGAACGATAACTGCCTGACCTTTTTCGATATCCTTTGGTCCGATTTCGATACGGGTAGGAATTCCCTGAATTTCCTGTTCGCTGAACTTCCATCCTGGGGATTTATCGGAATCATCTACTTTTACAGAGAAGTTGGACTTCAGAGTATCACGAATCTCAAATGCTTTATCTAAAACACCGTCTTTCTTCTGCTGGATTGGGATGATCATTGTCTGTACTGGAGCGATTCTTGGAGGTAATACAAGTCCGCTGTCATCACCGTGTACCATGATGATCGCACCGATGATACGAGTGGACATTCCCCATGAAGTCTCGTATACAGGAGAAAGTTTATTATCTTTATTTGTATACTCAATACCAAAAGCCTTTGCAAATCCGTTACCAAAGTTGTGGCTTGTACCGGACTGTAATGCCTTACAGTCATGCATTAATGCCTCAATTGTGTAAGTAGCTTCTGCACCGGCAAATTTTTCTTTTTCTGTCTTTCTTCCTTTTACTAATGGAATCGCTAAAACCTGCTCACAGAAATCTGCGTATACGTTGAGCATCTGCTCTGTTCTTTCTTTTGCTTCCTCTGCTGTTGCGTGGAAAGTATGTCCTTCCTGCCATAAGAACTCAGAAGAACGAAGGAATGGACGAGTTGTCTTTTCCCAGCGAAGTACGGAGCACCACTGATTGTATACAACTGGAAGGTCACGATAAGAATGTACGATGTCCTTTACATGGTCGCAGAATAAGGTCTCTGATGTAGGACGTACACAAAGTCTTTCTGCAAGTTTCTCTTCTCCACCATGAGTTACCCATGCTACTTCTGGTGCAAAACCTTCTACATGATCTTTTTCTTTCTGTAAAAGACTCTCAGGAATTAACATTGGAAGATATACGTTCTCTACCCCTGTCTCTTTAAATCTTGCATCTAACTGCTTCTGGATATTCTCCCAGATTGCATATCCTCTTGGGCGGATGATCATGCATCCTCTTACGTTAGAATAAGAAATTAACTCTGCCTTTGTTACTACATCTGTATACCACTGGGTAAAATCTTTATCCATTGGAGTGATTGCTTCTACAAGCTTCTTTTCCTTAGCCATAATATTTCCTTTCTTCTTATATAACATGATATCTAACATATTTTTTATGATACAAAGATAAAGGATTGCTGCTTCAATTCCCGCAACAATCCGCACTGTCAGTCTGTTTTTTATTGTAAAATAACTCCCTTGATTTGTCAAGAATATGACTATATAAAGCGAGAAAATATACATAAATATGTATACAAAAATAGCACCACCAATAAATAGCTGGCAGTGCTATTTTTTAAAATGCTTCTACATCCATCTTCTCAAATGCTTCTCCTGATGGTTCTATCTTAAATGTCATTCTCTCCCCAGTTACCGGATGATTAAAGGATATCCTTGTAGAATATAATCCAATCTCTGTATATTTCTTTTTCGTTTTCTGGAACTTTGGATTATATTTTGTATCGCCGTAAAGTCCAAGTCCACGAGAAGCAAACTGTACTCGAATCTGGTGATGACGGCCTGTATGAAGAATGACAAGGATCCATGTAAGCACTCCTTCTTTTGTCTCAATACAGTCAATCAATTCATAATCCAGTTCTGCTTTCCTGGCTCCCGGTGTTCCTGCTTTCACTACTTCTGTTTTATTTGTCTTTCCATTTTTCAGGAGATAATCTTCAAAAGTTCCAAAGTCCTCTCTAAGATTTCCACACACAACTGCCTGGTAGTTTTTTTCAAATTCAAAATTTTGAATCTGTTCGCTAAGATTTGCAGCAGCCTCTTTTGTCTTAGCAAGAACCATCAATCCACCTACTGGTCTGTCCAGACGGTGAACAACGGCAAGATATGGTTCTTCCTCACTATTTTGCTCCTCAAAAATATGATGCTTTAGTATTGTAAGCACATCCATATCTCTTGTATGATCGCTCTGTACCGGCATACCTGCAGGTTTTTCACATACAATTACTGCATCGTCTTCAAATACAATCGGAACTCTCTTTTTCTTTAGCATATATTCTTTACTACTCCTCTATTACTTCAGTCTTTTATCTCCTCTATTATACTTATTCAGATTCTTAAAATCAAATGGCATCTACAATACTTTCTCTTTCTCCACTTACATCACTGTCAATAACTCTAAAACGATAACCTGATCCCCAGACCGTTTCAATATATCCGGACTTTACATTTGCATTCTCTGTTTTCTTTCGTATCTTTTTAATATGAACTGTTACTGTCGCAATCTCACCCATTGAATCCATTCCCCACACCGCACTGAATAATTCATCTTTGGAAAATACATGGTTTGGATGTGTTGCGAGATAAGTAAGAAGATCAAATTCCTTAGTAGTAAAAAATCTTTCTTCTTCATTTACGAAGACTCTACGGGCACTTTTATCAATTTTCAATCCTGGGTATTCTATATATTCATTTACATCAATACGTTTCCTGGTGAGTCTGATATAGCGATTTAAATGTGCTTTTACCCTTGCAACCAGTTCGTTCGGACTAAATGGCTTCGTAATATAATCATCTGCTCCAATGCCCAATCCTCTTATCTTATCAATATCACTTTTCTTTGCGGAAACAATAAGAATTGGTATATCTATTCTATGGCGAAGCTCCCGGCATATCTCAAATCCATCCATATCAGGAAGCATCAAATCCAATATAATAAGATCAATATCTCCTTTCAACGCTCTTTGTAATCCGCCTTCACCCGTTTCTTCAATAGATACTTTAAAAGAATTAATCTCCAAATAATCTCTTTCTAATTCCGCAACAGCTCTTTCATCCTCTATTATCAAAATATGCTTCATAAACACCTCTCCATTCTTTGCTGACTTTCTTGTAACTCTTATGTGAAAGAAAGCCTGCCTGCAACAGGAGTACTTTTCGCCCACACAGTATTTGTGGTCTTCTATAACTTTTGATAATAGAAAATCCCAATTATGCTGCCTTCCCCGACAATACTCTTTTATTTACTTTATTGTAATACGATTATAACATAAATTGGTTTTTAAAACACAACTTTTCAAAAACCAAACAATATTTAACAAATATTTTATAAAATTTTTAGGTTTGGGAGACGAAAACAGGAAAATCATATCCTAGAAAATGTGACTTTCGTCGTGGCGTGTTGAATGTTCGCTTTCACGCTCGCATCCAACACTTGCTCCCAGGCCACATTTTCTAGGATATGATTTTTTTGTTTTCTGACTTTGGCAAACTAAATTTTATAAAATAGGGGGGAGGATTTGGGGATTCTCAGGAGGGGTTTCTATTAAATAGTAAGTTTTTAGTTTTTTAATCTTTTTCTACTCTATAGATAACTTGAATCCAGCCAAACTCTCCAGCTCTCTCCCTCAAATCCTACCAAAAAACTACATTCTTCCCCACTCTCCAGAGCAAGTAGAAAACTACCGATAGGTTTTCTGAATCCCCCCAGAAGACAGAACTCTGAACCCTGTATCAATAGTATCTGTGGCCTGGGAGCAAGTGTTGAACACGAGCGCGTAAGCGAGTATTCAACACGCCGCGACGAAAGTCACAGATACTATTGATACAGGGTTCAGAGTTCGTCTCCATGAAATCAAAATCTATCTATTTAAACTCAAGAATGTAGTTTAAAATCTCATCTGCTACTTCCTCTTTGGACATGAGTTCGAGATTTTTTTCTTCTTTTTCTGAAATGATTGTAACCCTGTTGGTATCTGTTCCAAATCCAGCCCCCTGCTCTTTCAAATTGTTAGCTACAATCATATCAAGATGTTTTTTCTTTAATTTTTTTCGGGAATTTTCAAGCATATTTTGTGTTTCCATGGAAAATCCGCAAATAATCTGTTCTGGCTTCTTATGCTCTCCGACATAGCCAAGTATATCGGTTGTTCTTTCGAGAGCGATCGCCATATCTCCATCTCTCTTTTTTACCTTCTCATCGCTGACATTAGACGGACGATAGTCTGCTACTGCTGCTGCTTTAATGAGGATATCCTGCTCTGGAAAACCGCCGCTGACTGCTTCAAACATATCCTGTGCCGTAGTTACAGGAACCATTTTCACAAATGGAACTGGATCGAGTGCAACGGGACCGGAGACAAGTGTTACGTCCGCTCCGCGGAGCATTGCTCTTTTTGCGATGGCATATCCCATCTTTCCTGTAGAGTGATTTGTGATGTAGCGGACAGGGTCAATAGCTTCCTGCGTCGGACCGGCAGTTACCATAATCTTTTTGCCCTTTAAATCTTTTTCACAGGCAATTTCCTTTATGATATATTCATACAAAACTTCCGGATCTGGCATCTTTCCTGCCCCTGTATCTCCGCATGCAAGATAACCAACTGCAGGCTCTACCACTTCCATATCGTATTTCTTCAATATGTTTAAATTATCCTGTACAATCGGATTTTCAAACATATGCACATTCATTGCAGGAGATACGATTTTCTTTGCACTGCAGGCTAAGGCTGTTGTGCTTAACATATCATCTGCAATTCCATGAGCAAGCTTGGCAATAATATTGGCGGAAGCTGGTGCGATCATCATCACATCTGCTTTCTGTGCCACAGACACATGTGCTACATGAAACTGAAAATTTCTGTCAAATGTATCTACGAGACATTTATTATTTGTCAATGTCTCAAATGCAATCGGATTGATAAAGTTCGTTGCGTTTTTTGTCATAATCACATGCACATCACAGTGCTGTTTTACGAGCATACTTGCAAGATTTGCAATTTTATAAGCGGCAATACTTCCAGTTACTCCTAAAACGACGGTTTTTCCTTTTAACATTTTTTATCCTAACCTCTCCATGTCGAATAAACGCCCATGTCTTTCATAATTTGTAACACGGCTGATTTTATTCTCATCATTTACAAATACAACATTTGGTTTATTTTCTTTGGCTTCTTCTGGAGTCATCTGTGCATAAGCCATGAGGATAATCTTATCATTTACACTGGCACATCTTGCTGCGGCACCATTTAAACACATAACGCCGCTGCCTCTTTCGCCGGCAATTGTGTATGTCTCAAAACGGTTTCCATTATTTACATCTACAATCTGAACCATCTGGTATTCTCTGATACCGGCCGCGTCAAGTAAATCCTCATCTACTGTGATGCTTCCAACATAATCAAGTTCAGCCTGAGTAACAGTTGCTCTGTGAATCTTTCCCTGTAACATTGTAATCTGCATTGTATCTATTCCTCCGAAAAATCTCTATGTCTTCTTAATTACAAAATATTAAATAAATCATTATTCAAAGCTACCTGAATTTTAATTTATATTCATTTTCGATATAAACTACTTAGCTCTGAATAACTCTGCGTGTGCTTGAAATATTCTTTAATCCACTTGTTACTCTACGATAAAGTTATCGATGAGTCTTGTCTTTCCAATATAAACGGCCATAGCTACTAATACTGGGGCCTTGATTTCTTCTACAGGCTGCATGGATAATCCGTCTACTGCCTCCACATAATCAATCTTAGCCATTGGCTCAGACTCAATCTTCTTAATCATTGCTTCTTTTACTGCTGCTGCAGATGTCTCTCCATCTTCTACCATTTTTTTACCGAGGAATACAGCTTTACTTAAAATGAGTGCTGCCTTTCTTTCCTCTTCATTTAAATAAGTATTTCTTGAACTCTTTGCCAGACCATCTTCTTCACGCACGATTGGACATCCAACAATTTCGATATCCATATTTAAGTCTCTTACCATACGACGGATGATAGCAAGCTGCTGTGCATCTTTCTGTCCAAAATAAGCACGGTCCGGTGTTACGATATTAAAGAGTTTACTTACAACGGTACATACTCCTCTGAAATGAATTGGTCTGCTCTTTCCACATAATGTCTTAGAAAGAACATCCATATCCACCCATGTACAAAAATCTGGTGCATACATTTCAGATGGTTCTGGGTGAAATACCATAGCTGCTCCAATAGATTCACAAAGCTTACAGTCTGCCTCGAAATCTCTTGGATAAGCTTCTAAGTCTTCTGTTGGTCCAAACTGTGTAGGATTTAAAAATACACTGACAACAACTTTATCATTCTGCTCTACTGCTTTTTTGATTAAGCTTGCATGTCCTTCGTGAAGATATCCCATTGTAGGGACAAGACCAACGGTAAGGCCCTCTCTTCTCCATGCTTTTACCTGCTCTCTTACTTCTTTTACTGTATATACTTTTTCCATAATCTTATTATCCTTCTTTTATATATTTATAATGCCTGATTCTAGAGCGTGTTTGAAAAATGCTTTCTGCAAGATGTGCATCACAATTTGCGGGAGATTTCGCCTGAATGAGGGCGGCGTAGTGGGCTACGGCAACCGAATGAAGGCAAAATATACCGCAAATTGGGGTGTGCAGATTGCTGGAATGATTTTTCAAACACGCTCTAGCATCCCATACTAAAACGATTTTCAAATCGAAAATATCAGATTTATTAATCCAGCATTAATAAAGCTTATCTAACACTTCGTCAGCAATCTTAAATGTATGTTCCTGTGCCGGGAAGGAGCTGTCCTTTACTGCGGCATCATAATCTTTGAATGCCTGTGACATAATCTCCCCTACATTTGCAAAGCTTCGTACAAACTTCGGTGTAAAATCAGAAAACATAGAGAGCATATCTGCATAGACAAGAATCTGTCCATCGCAGCCCTCTCCTGCTCCGATTCCAATCGTAGGAATATGTAACGCCTCTGTTACCTTGCGGGCAAGTTTGGCTGGAACACATTCTAAAACAACAGCAAATGCTCCTGCTTCTTCTACTGCCTTTGCGTCTTCAATAAGCTGCTGTGCTGCCTCTACAGTTTTACCCTGTACTTTAAATCCACCAAATGCATTGACGGACTGTGGAGTGAGTCCAAGATGTGCCATTACTGGAATAGAAGCATCAGTGATTGCCTTAATCTGTGGACACACACTTTTTCCACCCTCTAACTTCACACAGTCACACTGTGTCTCTTTCATAATCTTTCCGGCATTTACAACTGCATCATAAACAGAAGTCTGATAAGAAAGGAAAGGCATATCTACTACTACTAAAGAATTCTTTGCTCCTCTTGCAACAGCAGCTCCATGATGAATCATATCTTCTACTGTTACTGGGATTGTAGTATCATATCCTAAAACAACATTTCCAAGGGAATCTCCAACTAAGATTCCGTTAATTCCTGCAGCATCTTCTAACTTTGCTGTGGAATAATCGTATGCTGTCAGCATGGAAATCTTTTCACCTTTATCTTTCATTGCCTGAAAAGTTGTTACCGTGTTCTTCATTATATACCTCCTGATTCGCTGTCCCTTATGTTGTTGTCATGCAACCCTCACACAAAATCTTCGCTTCATCAAATCATCATCTGATAAAATCGCGAAATGATTTGTGGTCAGACAGTCTTACTCATTTCCGAGAATGTGTTTTAGCCTTCCATAATCTCTGCCCGGATTTTTCTTTTCTCCTATGGAAATAAGAACTTCTGACAAAAGACGATAAAGCATTTGCTGTTTCTCATCCAGACAGTTCAAATGCTTTTCCACGGTCTTTACATCGGCTCTTTCCACCGGACCAGTGAGACTATTTACAGTTCCACGCTCTGCAATATGCTGCATATTTCCAAGCATAATTGGAGCTAATGCCTTAAGCGCACTCTCTTCATCAAACCCACACTCCTGCATCAGATCAAGACTTTCCTGTATCAGTGCAACCACATGATTACTGCATACGGCGGCAGCACAATGATATTTCACTTTATCCTTTGCTGCTATATAACGCACCTCATTTCCAAGATTATTAAAAATCCCGGCGATTTCTTCCCGATGCTTCTCATCGCCTTCTATTACAAAATACGCATGTGATAGCTCTTTGTAAGAATTGTATTTATCGCTGACTGCAAAGAGCGGATGGACAGAATATCCGAAAGCACCACACTTATCAATTCCGGGAAATGCATCTCCGGCTGATAAAGCACCACTGCAATGACATATAAACTTTCCCTCAAGGGACATATCTTTCATCTGATTCCACACTGTGGTAATCAAATCATCAGGAACAGTAAGAAACAGAGTATCACTTATCTTTACAATTGTCTCCAAATCTTCTATAAAGGTCGTCTCTGTAAAAGTCGCCGCCTCTTTCGCAAGATTCTCATTCACATCGTAATATCCTGTTACTTTCAGATTATTTAATCTGAAATACTTACCAAGGGAACACCCAACTTTCCCTGCACCTATAATTCCTGTTCTCATAATTCATCACCCTGCCTTTCGCACGGTGATACTCCGAGTCTTATTCCTAAAGATATAAGCTCAATATCTGCCAGTTACATGGGGGTATGGTTTCGCTTTGAATACCATCCATAAAATTACTACCACACTATATCATTTTCAAAGACATTCGTAAATAGATTTTTTGAAAAAATTGATTATTTTTTAACATGCAATTTTGGATTTGCGGGTAAACAGACGTCACTGTAGTGGAGAAAGTGTGACCGGCTTGCCAGAAGGATTTAGAAAAGAAGGGGTTATTCTAAGCTTGATTTTGTTCCGTTGTGCTAAACGTTCCATTCTGCCTGATAAAACAACCTTGCTCGAAAACGAGCTCGCAAGGTTACAGTCAGAATTTCACAGCACAAAGTCACAAAATTCAAGCTTAGAACAACCCCTTCTTTTTTTAATTTCTTTGAGCAATCCGGCAAAAGTTTCTTACAGCTAATGTTCCATCTAATCCCTACAATCCGTCGAAAAATAACTCTCCCACTTGCCTTAAAGTAGTGCAGCTAACCATGTATCTCCCAAACTTCTGATTTCCCTCCAGCAGCCAAAGTTAGCCCTCAAAAAGAGCCTATCTCCTTTGCCTTAGCTTAGCAGATTAGCATCTTACAGATACTTCTTAAGAGTCTCTGCTTTATCAAGCTTCTCCCATGGGAGATCAAGATCATTTCTTCCAAAATGACCATAAGCTGCTGTCTGCTTATAGATTGGCCTTCTTAAATCAAGCATCTTAATGATTCCTGCTGGTCTTAAATCAAAGTTCTCGCGAACCATATCTACGAGTTTATCTTCTGCAATCTTCCCTGTTCCGAAAGTATCTACCATGATAGATGTAGGCTGTGCTACACCGATTGCGTAGGATAACTGAATCTCACATTTATCTGCGAGTCCGGCTGCTACGATGTTCTTAGCTACATATCTTGCAGCGTAAGCAGCAGAACGGTCTACCTTTGTGCAGTCCTTGCCTGAGAATGCTCCGCCGCCGTGACGTGCATATCCACCATAAGTATCTACGATAATCTTTCTTCCTGTTAATCCACTGTCTCCGTGTGGTCCACCGATTACGAATCTTCCTGTAGGGTTAATGAAGAACTTTGTATTCTCGTCAACCATATCTTGTGGAAGAATTGCATCAAAAACGTATTTCTTAATATCTTCATGAATCTGTTCCTGTGTGACTTCAGGATCATGCTGTGTAGAAAGAACAACCGCATCAAGACGGTCTGGTTTACCATTCTCGTCATATTCTACAGTAACCTGTGTCTTTCCGTCTGGTCTTAAGTAAGACAGAGTTCCGTCTTTACGAACCTTTGTGAGCTGTCTGGATAACTTGTGAGCTAATGCGATAGGATATGGCATATACTCTTCTGTCTCGTTGCTGGCGTAACCGAACATCATACCCTGGTCTCCAGCTCCGATTGCTTCTAATTCTTCATCGCTCATCTTGTTCTCTCTTGCTTCAAGTGCTTTATCAACACCCATAGCAATATCGGAAGACTGCTCATCTAAAGCAACCATAACACCGCATGTATCTGCGTCAAAACCATATTTACCCCTTGTATATCCAATCTCTTTGATTGTATCACGGACAAGCTTCTGAATGTCCACATATGCACTTGTTGTTACTTCTCCCATAACAAGTACAAGGCCTGTTGTCATTGCTGTCTCGCAGGCAACGCGGCTCATAGGGTCTTTTTCCATTAATGCATCAAGTATAGCATCAGAAACCTGGTCACACATCTTATCCGGATGTCCTTCTGTTACAGATTCTGATGTAAATAATCTTCTTTCCATTATACTTTTCATCTCCAATTCTTAATTTACAGTACCTGTTTTATAAATAAATTTATTGGTTTCTTTCTCGGAATCAACCTTCTCAATCAATCCCCCAAGAGCACGGAGCTTCTCATCGAATCTCTCATATCCTCTCTGAATATAACCAATCTGAGTTACCGTTGTATATCCTTCGGCTGCAAGTCCTGCGATAACAAGAGCTGCTCCTGCACGAAGGTCTGGTGCTGCTACTGATGCACCTGTATACTTCTCAACACCGTGAATAATCGCAGTGTTGCCTTCTACCATCTTAATATTGGCTCCCATACGACGAAGCTCTTCTACATAGCGAAAACGATTCTCAAAAATACTTTCTGTAATCGTACTTGTACCTGTAGAAAGCCCCAGTGTAATTGCCATCTGTGGCTGCATATCTGTAGGAAATCCCGGATATGGAAGTGTCTTGATCTGTGTGTGACGCAGACGCTGCGCTGCCACAACTCTTACTGCATCATCAGACTCTTCAATCTCTGCTCCAATCTCTATTAACTTCGCAGAAATTGTCTCTAAATGTTTAGGAATTACGTTCTTAATCAGAACATCTCCTCTGGTAGCTGCCGCTGCCATCATGAAAGTTCCAGCCTCAATCTGGTCTGGAATTACAGAATATTCTGTATCGTGGAACTTCTCTACACCTTTGATACGGATAACATCAGTTCCAGCACCGCGAATATTGGCTCCCATGCTGTTTAAGAAGTTCGCAACATCCACGATATGCGGCTCTTTTGCAGCATTCTCAATTACAGTATTACCCTGTGCGAGTGATGCTGCCATCATAATATTAATTGTTGCACCAACGGAAACCACATCTAAGTAAATGCGGTTTCCAACAAGCTGTTCTGCCTGTGCGATAATCATGCCATGTTCAATCTTAACTTCCGCACCAAGTGCACGGAATCCCTTAATGTGCTGGTCGATTGGACGGCTTCCGATATCACATCCTCCCGGAAGAACAACCTGTGCTTTTCTATACTTACCAAGTAAAGCTCCAATTAAATAATAGGAAGCTCTGATTTTTCTAATATATTCATTATCTACAATTAAGTCTCCAGTAGAATCGATATTCTTTCCACTGATTACAACTTCATTATCTCCCTTACGGTCAATCGTTGCTCCAATGCCTTCCATTGCCTGTAAAAGAACATTGGTATCTCTAACATTCGGCATATTATCAATTAAACATTCTCCATCAGTCATAATGGCAGCTGCCAGAATTCCTAATGCTGCATTCTTTGCTCCACCAATTACAACTTCACCAACTAACGGATTACCACCTTTAATAATATACTGTTCCATTTCGCACCTCTATAATCTATTCTAAACGTTATTATTCTTAACACTAATTTTCAAACTTAAGTAAAACTAAATAAATTCTAAGTAAAAACTTCTATGTAAAAAAATTCAAGTAATAAATTCCTAACTAAAATATTTTTTATATAAATATAGGAATTTAAACAAATTAAATCCAATTTATAATATTTCTATTAAATTTCCAAATTCAAATAAAAAGCTTCTATTTTGTACAAAATTCCAAATAACAAATTCTATTCAAATTATTTTCATTTTAAACATAAAAATCCAAATAACAGATTTTTAATCAAAATATTTTCATTTCAAAAAATCAGATAATAAAATATCAACCAAAAAAATGGAATTTCTATTCCAAAGATTACTCTCTACACAAAAATGAATTCAAAATAAAAATAAAATTATCGTAACTATTCATAATCCGTTTACAAAGACGTATTCCCGATGCCTTCTCTTATATGGTTATTTTTATCTGAATAGTTATAAACTACCTGTAATCCTGTTTCAAAAATTCCTGTCATGATATTTTATATCTCAAACAAATATGTACTTTTCTTCATAATTCAAATTAAACCTAGAATCATTTTATTATATCATATTCCCCGATTTATTGTAAATCAGAAATTATTACAAAATAAATGTTTTAATTTATCTATTTTTTCTCTTTTTTTTCTTCTTACGAACAGAATATCCAAATGTCCCCAAAGATTCTCCCAGCCCAAAATATGTCCCGTGAGAATATACAATTGGTGCTGCTTTTTCTAAATGAAATGTTCCTCTCTCATCCATATAGGAATCGTCCACTGTCACATGAACAACATCTGCTATAAACATCGTGTGAGAACCAAGTGCCACTTCCTCTCTGACACGGCACTCGATATTTACCGGACTATCCTCAATGACAGGAGCATTAATTTTCTTTGCTTCCCCTTTAATCAGACCAGTCTGTTCAAACTTGTCCATATCCCTTCCGGAACGGACACCACAGAAATCGGTTGCTTTTGCAATCTTTTCCGTAGTGAGGTTTACAACAAATTCCCCTGTTTCATGTAACGCTTTATAGGAATGTCTCTCTGGGCGAACAGAAATGTAGAGCATGGGTGGATTGGTACATACCGTTCCTGTCCAGGCCACTGTTATAATATTATCATTTCCCTCTTTATCTCTCACCGATACCATAACCGCCGGAAGAGGGTATAACATATTACCCGGCTTAAAATCTAATTTACCCATACTCTGTCCTTTCTATTACTGAAATTATTGTAAAAATTACTATAAATATCCCTAATTATTTTTTCATCCAAACTATCTGATATTTATAAAGCAGATACTTTGAATCACCTTTGTAAACAACATTCCGGAAAACCATCAATACTTACAAAATACAAATTTCCAGAATTTTACCATAAGCAATTAATGAATAATTAGATAGATTTCTTAATTGACTGTCTGATTTCTTCTAACTGCTCCGCAGAAATCTCCTGCTGTGGCCAGTTAAGATTCAGTCCATCTCCCTCATAACGAGGAATCAGATGTAAGTGGAAATGATTTACAGTCTGTCCTGCAATCTCTCCATTATTCTGAACAAGGTTCAGCCCGTCACACTTTAACGCATCTCTCATTGCTCTTGCGATACAGGTAGCCAATGCAAATAACTTGCCAGCTGTCTCTCCATCTAAATCATAAATATTGTCAAAATGTTCCTTAGGGATAATGAGACAATGTCCCTTTGTTGCCGGATTCACATCAAGAATTACTGTGAAATGGCTGTCTTCATAAACCGTAGCAGAATGAATCTCTCCTTTTGCAATCTTACAGAATATACAATCTTCTTTCATTATTAAACACACCTTTCTCTTCCTATAGCGTGTTTGAAAAATGCTCTAGTACATATCGAAAAAACAAAAAACAATCTGCACATCTCGCTTTATAAAAAAACACTTTCAAACACATACCACTATTTCATATCTAATATTATAAATATATATAAAACCCTTTAAAACTTAAAAATCAATGTCGCCAGTGGCGGCACAGATATTTTAATGGAGTATGGTCTCAAATCCCAACATTCAGAGACCGCCTGAACTTCCTGATGCTCGTCTCTGCCTTCGCCGCCAAATTCCACAGCATCGCTATTCGAAATCATTGTATACTTTCCAGCTTTCGGAACACCTACCTGGCAGTTCTCTTTCTCTTCTGTGCCAAAGTTACATATAAATAGCAGATTATCTCTGCCTGACGGTGACTTTCTCATAAATCTTAATACAGAGGACTCCGCATCCATCCCGTTAATCCACTCAAAAGAAGCTCTCAGTGGATCATACTCATAAAGGGCAGGATATTCCTGATAAATCCGAATCAGGGACTTCACATATTCCTGCGAAGAAATATTTTCATGTGAATGAAGATCCCATGCCTTTCTTCCGGGCACTCCCATCAGATAGCCATAAGACATCCTGACTCCTGTTAACTTATCATAATCACATGAAGGCTTCTTGTCAATGAGAGATTCATCAAAAAGATTATTTTTCTCTTTATTAAGTAAAAGCAGTGTATTAGAGAAATCTCCCTTCATCAATGGTTGTGAAAGACAGAAATATTTTCCCTGTCTCTTCTCAAAATCTGTTCCGAGATATTCTTCCACTCCTGCTTTTAATTCCATATTCCATTCAAAGTCAAAGAAGTCTCTTGTCTGTTTTCCTTTTATTTCTTCCCCAATGAACAGTACACTGTTGTCTTCTTTTTTTATTACTTCTTTTGCTTTCTCAAGAAAATCAGAAGAATTCTCACTCAATCCCCGAAATACAAATCCATCGATATGATATTCTTTTATCCAGAACAAGATATTAGCAAGAAGATAGTTGACTGCCTGCGGATGTTTTTTCTCAAAAAGATGTACTGCTCTTGTTAAATATTCTGGTGATATTTCTAACATAACTCCAATATTTCTTTTATGTGAACGGTTCACAAAAAATCGCATTGTATCCGGTGTGTTCCCGTAAAATGCCGGCTCAAAAAATCCTCTTTCCACTCCGAGTTTCGCTCTCTCCGGTGTGCCTCGGAGTAAAATATGTGTATGCCCCATATCCTGCACAATTTCCTGTACTTTCTCATCCGGGGAATCTAATTCACTAATCCGTACTTCACACACAGACATCGGTGTCTTAAAAACATTTCCATGATATCGTTTGGAAAGCCATCTCGAATCCTCCCAGCGAAATCGCCCAAGATCAAACATTCTTGACGCGCCGTTTTCCTTTTCCTCATTCATTACGGCATATGGGTCAACCATCTGTATTATGTCACCCTGTACATTTTTTATTTCAAATTTATAAAACTGTCCACAGGAAAGTCCTGGAATAAACAGTTCAAAAATGTCGGAGTTCTCCATTTTGTGCATCGGATATAACATTCCATTCCAATAATTAAAATCACCAACTACGCTGACACGCCTTGCTCCTGGTGCCCATACTGCAAAATACATTCCTTCTGTATTTCCAAGTTTTACTTTATGACAGCCCATCTTATGATAAACTTCTGTCCAGTTTCCTTTTGAGAATAATTTTTCTTCTTCTTCCGTAATCAACCCTTCATAACTGTATGGATCACTACTTATATAAGTATTTCCATCATGAAACGTCATATGTATCTGATAAGAGAATGGTCTTTTATGAGGAAGAAACAGTGAAAATACTGGCTGTCTTTCTACAGTATCCATAGGATAACGCTCGCCATCCTCTGAAATAACTTCCATCTTTACCGCATCTGGATGATAGGCAGAGATAACCTGTCCTTGTAAGATAAAATGTCGTCCCAGTAAATCTTTCGGCTTGCTGCAGTTACCAAAAACCAATTCCATAACCTGGTCTTTTTTTACGACTTCGCTGATTTCATATCTCATGTCATTCCCTCCTCTTTTCAGTTACTTTTTTCGAAAACAAACATTCATATATAGTATATTCAAAAATGCTTTCTGACATTCATAATCAAATATATAAATGTATTGTTATCTGGAATACAAATCATATTTAAAGCGCTTAATTCAAGAATGTCCCGGCATTCTTGCTGGGAAAATATTTTTATATGACTTATACGACTTTTAATAGTTATTTACATTATAATTTTTTTAGATAAGAAAGTCAATAAATGTCAAAAAAGAAGAAATCCCAGAAACAGTAACTTTCCACTGTTTCTGAGATTTCTTCTTCATTTATAGCAACTAAATTAAGAAATTGTTTTTTTAATCTTTGGCCGGTATCTTCATGATAGATATTCTCTAAGGTACCAGTCAATGACTAACGGCAATATGTTTACATGTTATTAGACATTTGCCTGTCACTTATTATACGTTTATTGTTCGTTTGTTTATTATTGTTTTATCATTATTCGAACAATCGTGACTACTTGCTTTCTACTGGCTTTCTTAAAAGACCAAGCATAACTGCTCCAACGATGGAACCGATTGCTAAAGCAATGATATACATTAATGCATTTCCTACTACTGGGAATACGAAGATTCCACCATGAGGTGCCATCAGTGTACATTTGAATGCCATAGATAACGCTCCGGCTACTGCTGAACCGATTACACAAGGAGGAATAACGTGGAGGGGATCTCCTGCTGCGAATGGAATAGCTGCTTCAGAGATGAAGCAAAGTCCCATGATTGCGTTAACTGGTGCTGTTTTTCTATCATTATCTGTGAATTTGTTTTTAAATACCCATGAAGCAATGGCAATAGCGATTGGAGGAACCATTCCACCTACCATAACGGCTGCCATGATCATGTAACCTGCGTCCGTCTGGTATGCTAAAGAAGCTGTACCAAATACATATGCTGCTTTGTTGAATGGACCACCCATGTCAATGGACATCATACCACCAACAATTAATCCAAGTAAAATACTGTTTGTTCCGGATAAGGAGTTTAATGCATCAGCAAGTAACTGGTTTAACCAGGAGAAGAATGGGTTAATTGCAAACATAATCACACTGATTAATAAAAGACCTGCAACTGGATAAATTAACATTGGTCTGAGACCATCCATGGAACTTGGCATTTTCTCAGTAATCTTTTCTAAAGCTAATACCAGATAACCTGCCAGAAAACCTGCAAATAATGCTCCAAGGAAACCACCGGAAATTACCGTGATGTCTGAATTAAAACAAGAAGCAAATGTTGTTCCGGCACTTGCGATTGCACCACCGGCAAAACCAACCATTAAACCAGGGCGATCAGCAATACTCATCGCAATGAATCCTGCAAGAATTGGAAGCATGAAGTTAAATGCTACACCACCGGCTGTCTTAAAGAATGCTGCCATTGGTGTGTTCATACCAAAGTTAGATGGGTCGATAGAATAATCATCTAACAAAAAGGCAATCGCAATAAGGATACCACCACCGATAACGAATGGAAGCATATTAGAAACACCGTTCATCAGATGTTTATAAATCTGACGTCCAAAGCTTTCATCTCCTTCGGAAGCAGTGCTTGCTGCCTTACCGCCTTCATGATGATAAATCGGTCCGTCACCTTTTACTGCTCTCTCGATTAATTCCTGAGATTTATGAATACCATCGGAAACTTTTACTTTGATAACTGGCTTGCCATCGAAACGAGCCATTTCTACATTTTTATCTGCTGCAATGATGATTCCGTCGCAGGCATCAATTTCTTCCTGAGTAAGAACATTTTTCGCTCCACCGGAACCATTAGTTTCTACCTTAATAGAAATTCCTAATTCCTTACCTTTTTCTTCAAGTGCTTCGGCTGCCATATAAGTATGTGCGATACCTGTTGGACATGCAGTTACTGCAAGAACCTGGTATCCGGCTTTCTTTGCAGGAGCTTCAGCTGTCTGCGCTGCCTTGTCTTCTTCTCCGTATTTTTCTGTTTCCTTTTCATCAATTGCTGCTAAAAATGCATCAACTTCTTTGGCAGATAATAACTTTTCACGGAAAGCAGGATCCATTAAAATAGTAGATAATCTGGATAATGCTTCCAAATGAACATCAGAACCTTCTGCAGGAGCTGCAATCATAAAGAAAAGATTGGATGGCTCTCCGTCAAGTGCTTCACAGTCAACTCCAGATGGTACTGTGATTGCTGCAATACCTGGGTTGATAACTGCTTCATTTTTTGAATGTGGAATACAGATTCCCTCTGCAATTGCAGTAGGTCCTTCGGATTCTCTTTTCATGATTCCTGCTTTAAAAGCAGCTTTGTCTTTGATGTTGCCAACTTCTTTATGAAGGTCAACGAGTAAATCAAGCATCTGTTCTTTTGTGCTTACTTCTGCGTTAAGAACAACTGCCTCTTTCTTTAACAAATCGACAATTCTCATAATTTTTTCCTCTCTAAAAAATTTAAAATATTTTTTGTTTTATCTCAAATTCCTGTTTCATTTTAGTTTCTATCACATTCAACTTTTTGAATATAAAATGATAACAGGAACTTTTTAATAAATTCAAAGCACATTCGCTGATTTGATCCAGCATTTTTAAACTTTATTCGGTAATCTGTTTCAGCATCTTTTCATACATTTCCAGAGATGCAAGTCCCTCGGAAAATGCTGTGGCACTACCTGCGGCTGTACCGCTCTTTAATGCTTCTTCATAATTACCACCGCGGATATATCCTGTGATAAATCCTGCCACCATAGAATCTCCGGCACCAACGGAATTTACTACTTTGCCCTTCGGTGTTCCCATCTTAATGTTCTGACCATCTTCTGTGATAAGAATGGCTCCGTCTCCAGCCATGGAAATCAATACATTTACTGCTCCCTTTTCCTGAAGCTTCTTTGCGTAATGTACGATGTCCTCATCTGTTTTACATACTGTTCCGAACATTTCCCCAAGTTCATGGTTATTTGGCTTAATTAAGAACGGATGATATTTTAAAACATTAAGAAGTAAATCTTTTGTCGCATCTACAACTACACGGATTCCTTTGGATTCAAGTCTTGCAAGAATTTTTTCATAAATGTCTTCCGGCAATGTGTTTGGAATACTTCCTGCCAATACAAGAATATCTTCTTTTGTAAGAGTATCAAGCTTTGCAAAAAGTTCATTGATTGCTTCTTCTGTAATTACTGGTCCCTGTCCGTTAATCTCTGTCTCATCGCCATGTTTTACTTTTACATTGATTCTGGAATTGCCCTCTGGCAGATGAATGAAATCGGTGTGGATTCCCTGTGCTGCCAGTCCATCCTCAATTGCCTTTCCTGTAAATCCTGCAACAAAACCAAGAGCTGTTGTTTCAAGGCCGAGAGTATTCAAAATCGTAGATACGTTAATTCCTTTTCCACCGTAAAAAATAGATTCTCTTGTAGAACGATTGACATCTCCTAATTTCAGATTGTCAAGGAATACTACATAATCTAAAGCCGGATTAAAAGTTACCGTATAAATCATTACTTTCGTTCCCTCCTTTAAGTTCCCTTTTTCAATGTACTTACGGAATCTTTTATACCTGATTTCTATAGGAGAGATTCCAGAAATACATTTTGTAGTTTTGACTTGCTTTGTTTGTGATTAAAGTATAACAAAACAATACCTTTTATACATCTAACGAATGTCATTGATATCAATTTGAATTTGTCATATTCTTATATGACATTTGTCACTTTTTTAGAATTTTGTCGATTTGATTCTTCATTTGGAATAAAAATGTGCTGCTGTCACCCTCCTCATCTACATAACTTTTAATAAGACTGTCTGTTTTCTCATAAGCTTCTTCATACTGTTCAAAACGATTTGGAATTACTCCGGCATCAATTGCTGTATCAAGAAGGGACATATCTATTATGCTGTCTCCCGGTGTATCTTTATTCAGCAGATTCATTGTATCCTGTGAAGTATTTACAGATTTTAATACAGAAGCTGCTGAGGTATCTTCGTATACAAGTTTTTGAATATCTGTATCTGTTGTAAGTAATTTCACAAAATCCCATGCACATTGCTTTTTCTCTGTCCTTGAACTCATTCCTGCCATAAGTGCACTCATCTCCGAACGGTTATCCCCAGAAGGCCCTGCTGGCATACGGATACATGTCCATTCAAAGCCAGAATATTTTTTGATTCTCCACGGATATGGCATGTAAGTTCTATAGTCAGAAAATGTAAACGGACGAAATGCCACTTTTCCCAAATCGAAATCATTAGATGTGACCTGATAATTCCGATTTGTTGCTTCAAGGCGCTTTACAAATTCAAGCGACTGCGAAAACTTTTCATCAAGAAAATTTGAGGATGTCCCGCTCTGATTAAATGGTGTTATTCCGTTCGAATATACTGCCTGTAGCCATGTATAGTCATAACATCCAAATTGATCCATCTGTCCATCTCCATCAGAATCTTTCACTATTGTTTTACAGATGTCATAAAAATCATCCCACGTCCAGTCATTATCCGGGACTTTAATTCCCTCTTTTTGTAAAAGCGTCTTATTTACAAACATCAGGGTCGGATTACATTCCATCGGAAGTGCATACTGGCTTCCTTCATATTGTCCGGCTTTATAAACAGAAGAATAAAACACATTGAAATCAAATTCTTTATCGCCGCCAACTAACATATCTAAATTTTTCAGAGCACCAAGCGATGCTAATGTATTAAAATCCTCATCCAATACCAGATACACGTCTGGTTCCGTTCCCTTTAAAATCTGTTCTGAAAGCCACTCTGAATAATCATTTGAAAGAATGCCCTTTTCATATTCTACCTTTACATTTGGATATTTCGATTCAAACTTCTTAATCGCCTGATCAAGAATCTCATAATGCACTGTCCCGGGGACCTCCCAATTGCTTCCATAAAAAATTCCTACCCGGAGCGTATTCTGGTCTCCATAATGTAGATAGATCAGGCTGCTAATAAAAAGAACTGCCATTACAAAAAGGATTCCTGTCCCTTTTTTTAACTTTATATCTCCCATTATTGTCTCCTCCGATATTCAAATTCATTTATTTATCCGACTATATCAATTACCTTATTCTCCAATATATCTATTTACCGCTCCTGTTTGCACCGCCCAGATTGCAAGCTGCGTTCTATCCCTGAGTTCTAACTTACTGAGAACGGAACTTAAGTAGTTACGGACAGTTCCTTCAGAAAGTGCAAGTTCCGATGCAATCTCTTTATTTGACATTCCACATCCTATTTTCTGAATGACTCTCCATTCTGTTTTTGTCAATTCCTCTGTAAGTTCATTATCCACCTGAATCGCATAGCTGCTCTGTGCCATATGATTAAATAATTTTACAATCTTATCCGTAATTTCTGGATTAATCATTGCCTTTCCACTCACAACTGTCCGAATTGCCTCCGCAAGATTCTTCATGGAAATTCCTTTTAAGAGATAGCCACTTGCTCCATACTTTAACGCTCCAAAAATATATTCATCATCATCAAAAGTTGTGAGAACGATAATATAAATATCTGGATATTTTTCCTTGACCAGACGAGTACATTCTACACCGTCAATACCTGGCATACGAATGTCCATCAATATAACATTCGGCTTTTTCTTTTTTATTTCGGAAAGTACCTGCTCTCCGTTTTCCGCTATTCCTGTTACTTCCATATCTTCATTTGCCCCAAGAACAATTTTCAGACTTTCCCGAATCAATTCCTGGTCATCTGCTATTAATACTTTGATCATTGTCTATTCCTCTTATTTTTATTATATTGATTATTTTCGATATATTTAATAATATCTCATTTTAGTTCTATTTTTATCTTGCCGACATTTTCTTGATATATTTCAAAATACCCTCTTTCCTATTTTCACTGACTGTCCTTCGCTTTGTCATTATTGTCTGCGAGATTATTTAACTCATCTCTATCCTTTTTTCCAGTCAGCTTATTTCGAATCGGTATCTTCGCAATAATCGTAAACCCAATCATTCCTTGATAGTTAACCTTACCATTTAGAAGCTCTACCCTTTCTCTTATATGTTTTAAACCAAAGCCTTCTTTTATTGACTCACAACCGCAGCCATTATCACTGATGATAATCATCAGCTCCTCATCTTTTTCGCTAATACGAATCCAGATTTCTGTTGCCTTTCCGTGGCGAATAGCGTTGGTCGTGCTCTCCTGTATAATACGGTAAATGACTTCCTCCTCATCTGCCTCAAATTCAAGTTCTTCCATATAAGAAACAAAGTAAATTTTCGTGTTCGTGACCTTTGACATATCCTCTATCATCTGATGAATCGCATTGTTCAGTGACATTCGCTCTAATGCATCCGGCTTTAACTTTCTTACCGAACGGCGGACATCCTGAAGCCCACGTCTTGCAGTATCGCCGATTCCTTCCAGCTGTTCTTTCGCTTTATCTGGTGCAATATCCATAAGTACCAGTACCGCATCAATCCCAACTGATATTCCTGTTAAAATATGTCCCAGCGTATCATGGATTTCTCTTGCCAGGCGATTTCTCTCTTTCGTCTCTCCCATTAATTCTTTTTCCTGAGCGAACTCATGAAGCTGTTCATTTGCTTTTTGCAACTGTTCATTTAAAAGCTTGATTCGTTCTCTCTCTCTTCGGTCCTTCATCATAAGAATAACAATGTATATTAGAAACAAGACCATATTTGTAATCTCACAAATCGTCTTTACACTGAGAAAAATCCTTTCTGTATTCCAGTCATAAAATGCAGCCCACGTCTCAAAAGAATTTAATGGAATAAACATCGTGACAAGATTGTAACTGCATACCATGTAACATAAAAATGCAATAAATAAAAATATCAATTTATTTTTCCTGTCCTCGACATAGATGAGCATATCCGCTACTACAAGAAAAATCACTCCATTATAAGACATATCTAACTCTTTCAATACAAAAATAAGAAAGATAATCTCGAACACATTCCACAGTAAAACCTTCTCTTTGCCCTCGGCCTCATTTTTTCTCTTGTAATAAATAATCCCACATAAAAAAAAGAGAGAAAATACTACCATAATGATTCTTTGTTCCGGTCTTTCCGGCATCACCTTAAGCGTTCCAATAAATTTTTGTGCTTCCTGGGCCGCCGCCACCCTGTACTGTGTCAATACGATGGTAAAAGTAAGAAAGAGAACAATAATCACATTAAGCAATACCATCATCGTAAAACACTGGTGCTGATATCCTGCTGCGTCCTTTCTTTTTTCCATTGATATTCCTCCTTCCTCTTACTGCCATCCTGACAGGCTATAATCATTTATATTGTCTTTTGTAATAAGGGAAACAGGAACAATGCACTGCTTTTCAGTTTTCTTTCCATCAAGAATTTTGTAAAGCATTTCCACAGTTTTCTTTCCGGTAGTTCTTGGTGACTGTGCTGAAGTTGCCGCCATCTTATTTTCATAGATCATCGTTTTAGCCTCCGGCGAACCATCCGCCCCATATACAAGAACATCTGATAACATATGCTCCGCATCTAACGCAGCCATCGCCCCCATTGCACTTGGATCATTTAATGCCATTACCACATCAATATCTTTCGTTTTATTTAAAACTTTTTCCACCAGCGGCTGAGAAAGTTCAAGCTGCCCCTGACATTCAAGTTCTCCTACATTCTCATACTTCCATCCAGCCTTCTCAAGTGTTTCCTTAAATCCTTTAATTCGGTCGATTGCCGATTTATTTTCCGACTGAACTAAAAAAAGAATCTTCCCTTTTTTTCTCCGTTTCATTAAATCTTTCGCACACTGTTCTCCTGCCTGATAATTATTTGAAACAACCGTACCATCTACAAAACTCCGGTTATAAATCAACGCATCCACAGCAATCACCGGAATCCCTGCTTTTTTTGCTTTTTCTAATGAAGAGCCTATTTTTTTCCAGTCCACAGCGTTAATCAGAATACAGTCCACTTTTTCTTCAATAAATTTCTCCACCTGCTTTGCCTGCACTTTCGCATCCATGCCCGAATCCCTTGTTTCAAGCACATCGCCCTTACTTTCCACAACCGCTTTAATCTCCTCATTAATCACTTCAAAATACGGGTTATTCATTGTCATATACAAAGCACCGATTGTTCTTTTCGATTTTTCACTCTCATTCTTATTCCTGCTGAAAAATAAAAGCGCAATACTTACAATGCAAATCGTTGCCACAATAATATAGCCTATACATAAAATTGCTTTCTTCCCTCTCACATCTGTCCCTCCTATATTCAATAATCTGCTCTCGGAATCTTTTTGTACTTGATTTTGATAATCATCACTTGCTATTATTGTAACTTTTTCGGCAATTTTTGTCTATCCATACAGGGAAAAATCGAAAAACCTCTTATCTTGACACACACAAAAAAAGCCCCTATACTTTTAAATATAAAAGAAGGCATACTAACTATGTTTTTCAGATTATTTTATAAAAAAAGAAGAAAAAATAATTTCTATAATAACTAATCAAAACAAAAATCAACTAAATTTGCATGTTTCTGAACGATTCAAAATTTTATTATAAAAAGGAGGACTGCTCATGAATTGTCCAAACTGTGGCACATATTATGATGAGAACGAAAAGATATGTAAAAAATGTCACACCCCTTTAAGCAATGCAGTTTACAATCAGGTATCATCAGGTAATGACATAAATCAACCTGCCCCTAAGAGAAAAAGCTTTGTACCGATCGTTGCAGCTATTCTTATCTGCTGCCTTATCGCAGGCGGAATCGGAGGATACTTTTATTACATTTCCCGCGTAAAACAAGGTTGCCGGGAAGCAACCAGGCAGATTTTCACTTACGCCAAAAATATGGACTTCTCCGACGTGGCTCCTTCCGATTTACCGGAACCACTGAAGTCCGAACCAAACGTAAGAGAACTCGTAAAACAACAATTAAAAACATACATCGGTGATAGCGAACTCGGCTCACTCGTAGATGTTGACAGTATTGACGTAACTACTCTATGTGATGAGATGGTCGATCAGGCATCTTACAAAATTACCGATGTCTCCGCAACCTATAACTCCTGCACTGTAACCGTCACTACAAAAAATATCGACTTCTACAGCCTGCCAGGAACCATCTATGATGAAATCAAATCCCAGATTACCGATGGAAACTCCTCTTTATGGACTTCCATAAAGAACTCTATCTCCTCCCTCTTAGGAGGAAGCAGCCAGACATCCATCGAAAAAATTGACATATCTGAGAACTTGAAAAACTGGTACAAAGAAACAAAGAAAAACGGCCCAACGAGAAAAACTACGGGAAAAATCGTATTCGGAATTAAGGATGGAAAATGGGCTCTGATTTCATTTGATGAAAGGCTAATCTACGGGTATTACGGCCTGCGGCCTCTGCAATAGTGAGGTTGGTGGCTAAACAGACGAACCCCCGAAGCCTGGCATATGTAAAAATGCACTCTATCACTGCACTCTTAATGCTCAACCGCATTAAGAGTTTGCTCTAAGGCGCATTTTTACATATGCCAGGCTTCGGGGGTTCTGTTTGTTTCGAATTCTTTACCTTCCACTTAAAATCTCAAATCTCCCGACAAAAATGATTTTCTCTTTTCGGTCTGGCAAAGTCAGAATCCTTGCAAAGAAATATCCCCAGATGTGGCTTCGGAGCAAGATTTGGATGCGAGCATTCAAACCACCGCGACTAAAGTCACATCTGGGGATATTTCTTTACAAGGATTCGTCTCTTCTAATGAGCCAAATCATTATTCAAATACTTACCTATATGTTCAATTGCTTTTGTTTCATCATCGCCTTTTGCAATTACATTAATCTTTCCACCTGCTGGAACACCTAAAGTCATCATTCCCATAATGCTCTTGGCATTCACCTTTTTGTTTTTCACCTCCACATATACACTGCTGTCATACTGGCTTGCAATCTGAATGAATAACGCAATGGTGCTTGGGTCTAATCCTGAAGGGATTTTAATCTCCATCTCTTTTGAAATCATGTTAACCTCCTATTTTGCTATAAATGAAATAAATTTATCTTAGTATTTTCAGCTTTGCCAAAGCAAATACTGAAAAAATATTACAGATGCCCTTTTTCTCTAATATCCTGAGCAATTTGACTCAGTTTTCTTAATCTGTGATTCACACCGGACTTTCCTACTGGAGAACTAAGTTTTTCGCCAAGTTCCTTTAATGTTGCATCCGGTTCCTCTAACCTGGCATAGGCAATGTCCCGAAGGTTCTCGGATAATCGCTCTAAACCAACTGTATTTTTTATATATTCAATATCTTCAATTTGTTTTCTCGCTGCAGATACGGTCTTATTTATGTTCGCTGCTTCGCAGTTTACTCTCCTGTTTACTGAGTTACGCACATCTTTTAAAATGCGTACATTCTCAAACTTCATGAGAGCAATATGTGCTTCCATTATATTCAATGTGTCCGAAATCATAGCACCTTCTTTTAAGTAAACTACATAATATTTCTTTCGCAGTACAATCTTCGCCTCTAATCCAAAAAATTCAAACAATTCTTTTATCTGCGCTGCTTTCTCACTTGATATGCAGGCAATTTCAAAATGATAATTCTTCTCCGGGTCTGTGATAGAACCGGCAGAAAGAAATGCTCCGCGCAAAAATGCTCTGCGGCAGCAGGTACGCTGCAATACCGGATTATCTTTCACAGAAAATTCTTCGTCCATCTGTCCAAGATTATTTATAAGCTGTGCTGTCTTTAAAATCTTTAACGTCTGTCCAGATTCCTCTATGGAAATCATATAAAAGCGATTCTTTTTTAAAAATTCATGCTGTGTTGTAGAAACTTGCGGCTGAAAATGAAAAACGTCTTTAATCAGAGAATAAAATCTTCTGGCTACTGATACATTTTCCGTGTGAAGAATGAGAGAATATCTTCCATCTTCACATTTGATTTTTCCACAAAGTCCAATAATTGCGGCAAGTTCCGCAATCATGCAGTGATTTTCGTGACCGTCCACATGAGAAAGTTCTTCTTTTACTTCAGAAGAAAATGACATATTCTATCTCCTTACATCAATTACTCGATTACTTTCCTTTTGTCCGGGCGTCTTTCTCAATATCCCGGTGTTCCATACGAACGGTATACGGAAACTTTTTCAGCCTTGCATAAAGCCCGTTCGTTATCGTAACAGAACGATGCTTGCCACCGGTACAGCCGATGCCAATAACAAGGCTGTTCTTTCCCTCGTCTAAATAACGTGGGATAAGAAACTGCATTAAATCTTCCAGTTTATCAAGAAACTTTCGGCCGTCTCCATTCTTCATGACATATTCCTGAATGGAACGGTCATTACCTGTGAGCGGACGCAATGCCTGCTCATAATAAGGATTCGGAAGAAAACGCACATCAAATACCAAATCAGCATCTGAAGGGATTCCATATTTGAATCCGAAGGAGAGTACTGTGATAATAAAATTACCATATTCCTCATTCCCGACAAAAATTTTCTCCACTTCCTGTCGTAATTCTCTGGTAAGAAGAGTCGTTGTATCAATAATATAATCTGCCCTGTCCCGGATAAAAGAAATCATCTCACGCTCTCTGGAAATCCCCGTTTCTATGCGGTCCTCCTTTGCGAGCGGATGGGTTCTTCTTGTCTCTTTATATCGCTTGACAAGAGTCTCATCTTCTGCATCTAAAAACAGAATCTCATATTCTATTCCAAGTTCACACAAGACTTCTAACTGACTGTTTAATCTGGTGAGCTGTTCTCCGTTACGGATATCAACTCCTACCGCCACTTTGTCTACTTCAGTCTGTCTGTCAGAAGCAATCTCTCCGAAATTCGGAAGCAATGCAACTGGCAGATTGTCCACACAAAAGAAACCAAAGTCCTCAAGAACCTTTAATGCGGTACTCTTTCCTGCACCAGACATGCCGGAAACTATTACAAATCTCACTCTCTCACCTCTGTATCCGCAAATCCGACAAAGCGGACTTCCGGCTGCATCATAACATTAAACTGTTTCATTACTTTTTTCTGTACCTGTTTTATTAAAAAAGCTACCTCTTCTGCTGTCGCCCCGCCACGGTTAACCACAAATCCGCTATGCTTCTCGGATACCTGTGCACCGCCTACGGTATAGCCTTTTAATCCGGCATCCTGAATTAACTTTCCTGCGAAATAACCTTCCGGTCTCTTAAAAGTACTTCCCGCACTTGGAAACTCTAAAGGCTGTTTCTCTCTTCTGGCTTTGGCCAGCTCATCCATTCGTGCCTTAATCTTATCAGACTCACCTTTTTCAAATGAAAAACGCGCAGACAAAACAACGTAGTTTTTCTCAAAAATACAGCTATGACGGTAAGACAAATCTAATTCCTCTCCCGTTAATGTAAGAAATTCTCCCTCCTGCGTCAATACTTCCGCATCAAGAAGGACATCTTTCACTTCACCGCCATATGCTCCTGCATTCATGGCAACTGCTCCACCTACGGAGCCAGGGATTCCTGCCGCAAACTCAAAACCGGTGAGTCCGGCATTCCATGCAGCTCTGGCTGTTCTGCTAAGCAAAGCACCCGCCTGCACTTCAATTACTGTATCCTTCACAGAAATTGCCTGGAAGTTCTTACCTATCTGGATAATCATTCCTCGAAAACCTTCGTCCGATACCAGCAGGTTACTTCCATTACCCATAACAAAAAAAGGAATCCCCGCTTCTTTTGCACAATAAACCGCACTTCTGATTTCTTCCCTTGTTGCCGGCTGAACAAAAACATCTGCCGGGCCTCCAATGGCAAAACTTGTGTGCTTATTCATCGGTTCCTGCTCTGTTACTGTTCCTGCTTTAATCTGCTCTCTCAAATTCTGAAGGAATTCCTTATTCATAATATCTCCTATATATCTCCTATCTAAAACACTTAAAACAACTATATAGTTGCATCCTATATTTAGATACATACTATATGATACTCTAAAACGTGGGGAAGTACAATGTGGAAAAAACACAAAATAAAAGGGAGCTTTCTCGCTCCCTTTAGATAAAGTGCCAAAAAAAGCTAATATTTTTGTTATCTCCCAGAACATTTGTTGTGCAAAAAAGTTTCATATATGATTCTTGTTAAAAATTCCTAAACAAAAAATTACCTGTTCATAATCAGCATGTATCCGAAAAATACTTTCTGCAAATTCAAGATTACCCCGGCATTCTTGCTGCGATATGGGAGTCATCTCACATCTGATATACCATAAATCAGAGGATTAGATTGCTTTCAGATTTTCCAAACACACTTTAGCTCTTTTGCAAATCTTAATTACTGTTCTTTCTGTTCTTCTTTATTCGTAGAAAGACTTCCCGTTACACGGTTATAAAGTTCCTGTGCTGCATTATATCCCATTTTTTTCGCACGATAGTTAATCGCTGCGGACTCTACGATAACCGCAAGGTTACGACCCGGACGAATTGGAATAGAGTAGCAGACAACCTTATTGCCGAGGAACTCAATATATTCTTCATCAAGGCCAAGTCTGTCGTAGTTTGCTTCTCTGTTCCAGTCTTCTAAACGGATAACCATGTCAATTGTCTGGTTATACATTACACTTTCCACACCGAACAATGTCTTTACATCAACAATACCGATACCACGAAGTTCGATAAAATGTCTTGTAATATCTGGAGATGTTCCCAGAAGGGTGTCGTCACTGATTTTACGTATTTCAACAACATCATCGGATACAAGACGGTGTCCACGGTGAATCAGTTCAAGAGCCGCCTCACTCTTTCCGATTCCACTCTCACCCATAATCAAAACACCTTCGCCGTATACGTCAACCAAAACACCATGAATGGAAATACGTGGAGCAAGTTCCTCGCTCAGCCAGCGTACAGAGTTCGCAATAAAATCTGAAGTTGTCATCTCTGTTGTAAAGATTGGAACACCGTTCTTTTCTGCTGTATCAAGCATCTCTTGTGACGGCTCTAATCCACGGCAAAATACAAGGCATGGAATATTAAAGCTGAAAATCTTCTCACAAAGAGGCGGGATAGATTCCGGTGCAAGCTGCTTCATATATGCTGCCTCAACATTACCGATTACCTGAATTCTTTCTGAATCAAAATGTTCAAAAAATCCGGCAAGCTGCAATGCAAGACGGTTTACCGCAGACTGCTCAATCATAATGCTGTCTGTATCAATATCTGGTAACAGGCTTTTTAAATTCATCTTGTTTACAAATTCTGTAAGTTTTACCTTGTACATAATTCCCTCCGTAATTATCCGATGTACTCTCGGAATCTTTTTGTGCTTGATTTTGTGAGAAGATTTTTTGTCAGTTGTGTCCAAATTTTTGAGGCGTACGCGGTGCGTATGTTGATGAAATTCGGGTACGACTGGCGGAAAATCAGCCACAAAAGCAAGTGCAAGAAAGACTCCGAGAGTACATATCCATTTTTCATTAAGTTTATTTCTCTTGCAAACTACACAGTAAGATTCACCCACAGTATCTGCCAGCCAAAATTACTTCTTTACTCTTCTTCATCGTAAAACCCATATTCTTTGGTTTGTATTGAATCACTCAGCAGCAGTACTATTCTCCCTGTGTATAATTTTGCAGAGCTACGTTAGTATTATACCAGTATCCACACCATTCAAGAATGCCCCGGCATTCTTGCTGCGAGGTGGGAATCATCTCACATCTGATATATTTATCATACCACATCCCCATTTTTTTTAGAAGTATCCTCATGAAAAAAGCGGTAAATTTCTTCAGCTACATTTTCTGTAATTCCATCTGCTTCACAAAGTTCTGTCACGGAAGCTTCTTTTACTTTTCCGATATCCTTAAAATGCTTCATCAGGCTTTTTCTTCGTGCGGGACCGATACCTTTAATATCATCAAGTACCGAATGTACCTGCTCTTTTCCACGGAGTGCTTTATGATATGTGATTGCAAAACGATGCGCCTCATCCTGCAGACGGGTTATCATCCGAAATGCTTCCGAATTTTTAGGAAATTCAATGATTTCATTGTTATAATATAAGGCTCTTGTACGATGGAAATCATCTTTTACCATACCGCAGACCGGAATAGTTAATCCCAGCTTTTCGAGAACCTGTAATGCAATGTTTACCTGGCCTTTTCCTCCATCCATCATAAGAATATCCGGAAAACGGGTAAAACTTCCAAGTTCCATATCCTGTCCCTTTTCTTCCCGCTCCTTCTGCTCCCTGATACCGTGGGAAAATCTTCTCTCTAACGCCTCTTCCATACAATGGTAATCATCCGGTCCGGCTACGGTTTTTATCTTAAATTTACGATAATCGCTTCGTTTAGCCTTACCTTTTTCAAAAACAACCATTGAAGCAACATTTTCATATCCATTTGTATTGGAAATGTCAAATGCCTCCATACGGTTTAAGTTCCCAATTCCTAATGCCTGCTCTAATTCATGTACCGCACCAATTGTTCTGCGTTCTTCTCTCTTTAATTTCTCACTGTCCTGTGCGAGAACATTCTGTGCATTCTTTCTTGCAAGCTCCATCATCTGATGTTTACTTCCACGCTTCGGCATAGCAAAAATCACTTTACTTCCACGCTTATCTGAAAGCCATTTTTCAAGAATTTCCTGATCAAGAACTTCTTCCTGCGTTAAAATTTCTTTTGGAATAAATGGAGTCCCTACATAGAACTGCTTAATAAAGTCCGTGATAATCTCTTGCTTTTCACTGTCTCCGATTCCTGTCATATGAAAATGATCTCTGCCGAGAAGCTTGCCGCTTCGGATAAAGAAAATAGCCACAACTGCCTCATCGCCGGCCTTTGCCATAGCAATAATATCCCTGTCATCTCCACCAGTATCATTGATTTTCTGCTTCTCACCGATTCGTTTTACATTTTCAATTAAATCACGATACTCGGCAGCCTGCTCAAACTCAAGTTCTGCGGCCGCTTTTTTCATTTTTTCTTCCAGACTGTTTATGATTTCTTTCTCATCGCCATTTAAAAACTTCAACGCCTTATCCACATGGGCGCGGTACTCTTCTTTAGAAATATAATTCTGACACGGTGCATCACACTGATTTATCTGATAATAAAGACAGGGCCGGTCCTTCCCTATCTCTTTAGGCAATGACCGGCTACAACTCCGTATTTTGTATACTTTTCTCATTAGTTCAATTGTATCCTTCACCGCCCCCGCACTCGTATACGGACCGAAATATTTCGATTTATCCCTTTTCACCTGACGGCAAAATAAAATTCTCGGATAATCTTCCTGCACTGTGACACGAATATATGGATAACTCTTGTCATCTTTCAGCATCGTATTGTAATGTGGACGGTGTTCTTTAATCAGATTACATTCCAAAACCAGAGCCTCAAGCTCCGAGTCTGTGATGATATATTCAAAATAAGCGATGTGAGAAACCATGTGCTGGATTTTTACACTCTTATTATAACTACTCTGAAAATACTGACGCACACGGTTCTTAAGGATTCTTGCCTTACCGACATAGATAATCTCATCCTGTGCATTATGCATCAGATATACCCCCGGCTTTGCCGGGAGTTTTTTCAGTTCTTCCTGAATATCAAACATAATTTACTCTTCCTGTTTTGTTTGCTCACTGTCTTTCTTTTCGGTAACTTTCTGTGCATCCTGACTTTCCGCATCTTTTAATGAAGATTCTTCTGATACCGTTTCTGCCTCGGATAATTCTGTTTTCTCCTTATCCTCTTCAACATTCGCTTCAACACTTTCCAGTTCATCTTTCTTTAAAGATTTATTGTAAATTTCCATGAATTCTTTACCGGTAATTGTCTCTTTTTCAATCAGGAATTCTGCAATCTCGTCCATAACTTCTCTGTGGTCTTCAATAATCTTTTTCGCCTTATCGTAAGCCACTTTGAGCATTTCTTTTACTTCTTCATCGATGAGTGCACCTGTTGCATCGGAACAGTTCATCACTGCACGTCCATCAAGATAACGGTTCTGTACAGACTCCAGTCCCATAAGTCCAAATCTTTCAGACATACCGTACTGTGTTACCATCGCTCTTGCAATCTGGGTCGCACGCTCGATATCATTAGAAGCTCCTGTTGTAACAGAATTAAATACAACTTCCTCGGCCGCACGTCCACCAAAAAGTGTAACTAATTCGCTGAGCATCTGCTCTTTACTCATCAGATATTTTTCTTCTTCAGGAACCTGCATGGTGTAACCCAGTGCACCCATTGTTCTTGGAACAATCGTAATCTTCTGTACTGGTTCTGTATTCTTCTGCACAGCAATTGCCATGGCATGACCAACTTCGTGATAAGAAACGACTTTCTTTTCTTCCTCACCAAGAATACGGTCTTTCTTTTCTTTTCCGGCAATAACAACTTCTACTGCCTCTAACAGGTCTTTCTGAGATACTGCTTCTCTTCCAGCTTTAACTGCTGCAAGGGCGGCCTCGTTAATCATATTTGCAAGATCAGAACCTACGGCACCGGAAGTTGCCAGGGCAATTTCGTCAAAATTAACTGTCTCGTCCATCTTGACATTCTTTGCATGTACTTTTAATGTCTCCACACGGCCCTTTAAGTCAGGGCGTTCTACGATAACTCGTCTGTCAAAACGGCCCGGTCTGAGAAGTGCCTTATCTAATACTTCCGGACGGTTTGTCGCTGCTAAAATAACAAGGCCTTTCGAAGAATCGAATCCATCCATCTCTGCAAGCAGGGCATTCAATGTCTGCTCACGCTCGTCATTTCCACCACCATAACGGCTGTCACGGCTCTTACCGATAGCATCAATCTCATCAATGAAAATGATACAAGGTGCCATAGACTGTGCCTGCTTAAACAGATCACGAACTCTTGATGCACCGACCCCGACAAACATTTCTACAAAGTCGGAACCACTCAGAGAGAAAAACGGTACATTTGCCTCACCCGCAACTGCTTTTGCAAGTAAAGTTTTACCAGTTCCCGGAGGGCCTACTAACAGCGCACCCTTTGGAAGTCTGGCACCAATTTCAATATATTTACCAGGGTTATGAAGGAAATCAACCATCTCAGTAAGACTTTCCTTTGCCTCATCCTGACCGGCTACATCTGCAAAAGTAACTCCTGTCTTTTTCTCAACATATACCTTTGCATTACTCTTTCCTACACTTCCCATCATACCGCCGCCCTTGCCGATTCCACGCATAACAAAATACATCATTGCATAGATCAGCACAAACGGAAGTACATAACTAACCATAACAGAAAGAATCGCATTCGATCCACTGCTGTCCTGCTGTTCATAAGAACTAATCTTATTATTGTCCTCCGCTTCTTTTAAACGGTTAACCAGCAGTGCATCATTCATAGAAACCGTATAATATGTTGTTTTCATTAACGGATTCTGCTGTGTCTTCGGTTCGATATAAATCTTTCGGTCTGCTACCTGTACCTTTTTAATCTCTCCTTTATCCAACATCGTAAGAAACTTACTATACGAAATCTTCTTCTGTGAACCATTCTTATAACGGCTCATCACAGAAGTAAAGAGAGCGGTAATTCCAAGACAAACGACCAGAAGAATAATGGCAGACTTTATATTCTTCTTTTTGTTTGGATTATCATTCTGATTATTTTTTTTGTCCATTTACGCCTCCATGACGTTTCATATTATAATTTCTTCAATACCTCAATGGCATCTTTCATATAATTATTTTCAACGTACTCAATCTTTCCTGCATCACAGGCTGCGGCAAGTGCTGGGTCCATTGGAAGCTTAGCCAGAACAGGTACATCATACTCTGCCGCGATCTCATCAATGTGGCTTTCTCCAAATACCTTAATCTGCTTTCCACAGTCAGGACACTCTACATAACTCATATTCTCTACTAAACCAAGAATTGGAACATTCATCATTCTTGCCATGTTCACCGCTTTTTCTACGATCATTCCAACTAATTCCTGTGGAGAAGATACGATAACAATACCATCTAACGGAACAGACTGGAAAATAGTCAGCGGTACATCACCAGTTCCTGGAGGCATATCAATGAACATATAGTCAATGTTCTGCCATAATGTCTCTCCCCAGAACTGTTTGATTACTCCGCCAAGAACAGGCCCTCTCCAGATAACAGGATCTGTCTCATTCGCAAGCATCAGGTTAACAGAAACAATGTCGATTCCGCAAGTTGTTGTTGCTGGCAGAATCAGTCCTTCTGCGTTACCTACAAGATTCATGGAAAGACCAAATGCCTTTGGAATAGATGGTCCTGTGATATCTCCATCTAAAATAGCTGTCTTAAATCCTTCTCTCATAGAAGCTGCTGCAAGAAGTGAAGTTACCATAGACTTACCTACTCCACCTTTACCGGATACAACACCAATAACCTTCTTAACAGAACTTCCTTTACTTAACTTTACAAGAAAATCTTCTGGTTTGGACTCTCTCTGTGCGCAGCTTTCGCCACAACTGCTACAATCATGTGTACAATCGCTCATAATATTTACCTCTCGTTTAACTAAATTTTTTATAAAATTTCTATTAAAATTTTATCAATTTCTTTAGAAATTATTTGCTCAGTTTTCACTGAAATTACCCCTTAATTATTTGTAACTTTTTAACTTCAGAACAAATTTAATGTGACTGGTTATTCAAATTCAAGGATATATTCTGAATTTATATGCTCTGTTTGCCACCATGCCACTTCCTTTTCCTCGAAAACCCACCTGCGATACTTGAACACAAGGGCAAGATGATAGTATAGTAAGTATACTAAATGTGCGTTATTATCTCAAATTATTTATTCATCTGCTCTAAAATCTCTTTAACATTTTTCTCAATATTCCCTTCAAATACAGCAGAACCACATACAAATATATTAGCCCCACATTCTGCAATCTCTGCTATATTCAAGGCCTTCACTCCACCGTCAACCTGAATATCCACATCAAGATTCTTCTCTGTGATCATCTTACGAAGCTCCCGAACCTTCTCGCCACAGTAAGGAATGTACTTCTGTCCTCCAAAACCTGGATTTACAGTCATAACTAATACCATATCCAATTCTGGTAAAACATACTCAATCGCAGAAAGTGGTGTCGCAGGATTAATCGCAACGGCTGCCTTCTTACCGCAATCCTTAATCTGATGTACTACTCGGTCAAGATGTGTGCAGGCTTCTGCATGTACTGTAATAATATCTGCTCCTGCCTTTGCAAAATCTTCGATATATCTACCTGGGTCTTCTATCATTAAATGTGCATCAAAAATCACATCTGTGAGCGGACGAAGTGCCTTAATTACAGGATTTCCAAAAGAAATCTGTGGAACGAACATTCCATCCATAACATCAATATGCACATACTCTGCTCCGGCATCAATCGCAGTCAAAACATCTCTGCCCAGATTTGCAAAATCAGCAGACAAAATAGACGGTGCTAGTATCTTCTTCATCGGTACCTCCTTAATTTCTAAAAATATCATCTGTATATTTCTAACTCCAATATTACTATACTCCGATATTTTGTTTTTTATATGATGAGATAAAGTCTCACAGTATATCTTAACATAAACGTGGGATACTGCAAGCCGAAAATCAGAAAACCCTTGAAAAAAGCGAAAAAAAAGCTTTGCAATTTGCAATTTTTCTTTCTGCTATGCTACACTATAGCAGAAAATAACCAGTGTACTGTTTTATTGATTTCCAGCCAAATGACAATGATGCAGTATACTATTTCACCGTTAAAATCGCATTTGCGATTAGTCTAACCATGAAAGGAGTTTATCATGCATTTTTTTGACCCTACAAATACTTATGCAGAAAAAAACTGTGTAAAGAATCACAAAAAAGAACTTCTTGCTTTAGGAACACGAGCATTCGTTATCACTGGACATAGTTCTTCCAAAAAAAATGGTTCGCTTGACGATGTTATCGCTGTTTTAGAGGAAGCTTCCGTTCCTTATCAGATTTTCAATGAAATCGAAGAAAATCCATCTGTTGAGACAGTCGTAAGAGCCGCTGAAATCGGTAAGGAATTCAAAGCGGACTTCGTTATCGGCATCGGCGGAGGTTCTCCATTAGATGCATCGAAAGCAATCGCTTTATTAATTGCCAACCCAGAAGAAACCGGAGACTGCTTCTATGTAGCAAAAGACTTAAAAACACTTCCAATCGCTGCCGTTCCAACAACCTGCGGTACTGGTTCAGAAGTTACTCCTGTCTCCGTTCTGACCCGTCACGACACACAGACAAAGAAAAGTATTTCCTACAAGATTTTCCCAGACATCGCCCTCATTGACGGTAAATATTTACTGTCCGCAAGTAAAAATCTTTTAATCAACACTTGCATCGATGCCCTTGCACACGCAGCCGAAAGCCGCGTAAGCATCCAGACAAACATCTATAACCAGATGTTCGCAAACTACGCATTGAAACTGTGGGGAGACATCGTTCCATTCCTTCGTTCCGATGAAGAATTAAGCGAAGAACTCGCAGAAAAACTCATGCTGACTTCTACAATCGCAGGAATGGCAATCGCCCAGACCGGAACTTCCATTCCACATGCATTAAGTTATGATGTAACTTACCATAATGGAGTAGCACACGGAAAAGCCTGCGGAATCTTCCTTGCTGCTTACCTCCGCGTTTACGCAGAACAGAAACCAGAAGATGTCGAAGAAATCCTTACCCTCTTAGGTTTCAAAACCCTCGATGACTTCGCCTCTTACTTAACTGAAATCCTTGGCACAGTCAGCTTAACACAAAAAGAAGTCACATTCTACATCGACAGGATGATGGAGAATACTTCGAAATTAGCTACATGTCCTTTTGAATTAACAAGGGAGGATATCGAGAAGATTTATCGAGAATCTATCGTGGTTGAATAAGCAAAAGCCATAAGACTGAATCCCCCTTCGCCTCCACAAATCTTTCAATTTTTTTACCCGACGGCCCACATAAAGCCAGTTTAAAGCTTGCCAACAAGCAGAAGAACCCCGTATATCCAAGATTTAACGCAACAGAATAAAATTCCTTCTTGGATATACGGGGTTCTTCGTCTGTCTACCAAGTTCTACTCGGCTTTATATTATCGTCCTAAAATCTGAGCGATTTCAAACTCATACTGGTCTACGTCTTTAGCCATTCCGAGTGCGTCTTCGATATCGTAGTCAATATACTGACCATTACGGTATCCTACTACTCTGTTTGTAGCGCCGCTGCAAAGCAGGTCTACTGCTAAAGCTCCCATGTAAGAAGCATATACTCTGTCTTTTGCTGTTGGGTTTCCACCTCTCTGCATATGACCTAAGATACTTGCTCTTGTCTCTACACCAGTTGCCTGTTCGATTCTCTTAGCCATTCCATAAGAATGTCCAACACCTTCTGCGTTGATGATAAGGTGATGTTTCTTACCAAGTGCTTTTTTCTCAAGAATGCTTTCAATTAATTCATTTTCAAGTTTTGGTCTGTTACCATCGAAACGCTCTGGAATTAAGATATCCTCAGCTCCTGAAGCAATACCACACCATAATGCGATATAACCAGCATTTCTTCCCATTACCTCGATGATAGAACATCTTTCATGAGATGTGGATGAGTCACGAATCTTATCAATTGCCTGCATAGCTGTATTTACTGCAGTATCAAAACCGATTGTATATTCTGTACATGCAATATCTAAGTCAATTGTTCCAGGAAGAGCTACTGTGTTAATTCCCTGTGCAGATAACTTCTGTGCTCCACGAAAAGATCCGTCACCACCGATAACAACAAGTCCGTCGATGTTATGACTTCTTAAAATCTCTGCTGCCTTTTCCTGATACTCTAACTGTTTAAATTCTTCACATCTTGCGGTAAATAAAGCTGTACCACCACGAGAAATGATGTCACATGTGAATTCCTTCTCCATATCAAAGATCTCATCGTTTAACAGTCCGCTGTAACCACGATAAATTCCTTTTACATCAATACCTCTTGCCCATGCTGTTCTTGCTACTGCTCTTAATGCAGCATTCATGCCTGGAGCATCTCCACCACTTGTTAAAATTCCAATTGTCTGAACTGCGCTAGTCTTATTCATCTAACGTTACCTCCATTTCATAATTCCCTAAGTATACTCCCTAACGATTACATATATTATCTCTTTTTTTGGGATTTTTCAATACTCTTCTCGCGAACCTTTACATTTTTTTCACCAAAAAGTGATTTTAACTCGCTAAATACGTCATTTTTCGCAGAAATATTTTCGTATGTTGGAAGTCTTTTTATTGCTTTTTCTTTTTTGGAAAAAATAACAATTTCATCTTTGCCGGGATATTTTCTGATAATTTTATACAAATCCTGTTGTTTATCTGTAAATTCTCCAATGTTCTCTGTCTGAATCCATACTTCCTTTGGAATCTGGTCAATCGGCACAATATATTCTGCAATCAGTTTACCACTTTCTTCAGAAACGGATGCCCGGCCTTTCACATAAAGTCCATTATCTTCGATGAGATACGGCTTTACATTTTGATATATCGTCGGGAATACAATGATTTCTACAGTACCATACAAGTCTTCCAACGTAACAAATGCCATATTCTGATTATTTTTTGTAAGTTTGGCTGTGATATTACTAATAAGACCACCGACAACATAATGCTGCCCGTCTCTTACGATTGCACGTCCGCTTTCCTCATCCGGTTCGAAATCTGTCGATCTGGCAGTTGTCTGCTTCTCAATGGAATCCATATATTTTTCCAGTGGATGACCGCTGACATAAATACCAAGCACATCTTTTTCAAGTGCAAGTTTCTGCGCATCGTCATACTCCCCAACATCAGGATACTGCATCTCATATTCTTTTTTCTCTTCTTCGGAAAAGAAATCAAACAATGACATCTGACCACTCATAGACTCTTTTTTCTCCCGGTTTACTTGTTCAAGTACAACCGGATAGACAAGCATCTGCTGTTTTCTCGTCTTACCAAAACTGTCCAATGCTCCGGATTTGATAAGGTTTTCTATCGTTCTCTTATTGATTTCTTTCGATGTGAGACGCCCCATAAAATCTTTTAAATCTTTGTACTTTCCGTTTGCTTCTCTTTCCTGTGTCATTACATCAATCACACTTTTTCCGAGACTCTTAATCGCTGCAAGTCCATATCGAATAGAATCACCTGCAACAGAGAATCCGACTTCCCCCTCATTGATGTCCGGCGGCAGGATGGAAATTCCCATCACACGGCAGGTATTGATATACTCTGTAATCTTTTTCGGGTTAGTAATTACTGAAGTAAGAAGCGCAGCCATAAATTCTACCGGATAATAGCAGCGCAGCCATGCTGTCTGATACGAAACAACCGCATAGGCAGCCGCATGAGATTTATTAAATGCATACTTGGCAAAATCAATCATTTCATCGAAAATCTTATTGGCGGTTTCTTCTGGAATTCCCCGTTTGATACAGCCTTCTACACCTTCTTCTTCATTACCATAAACGAAGTTCTGACGCTCCCTCGCCATGACATCTCCCTTTTTCTTGGACATCGCACGACGCACTAAGTCACTTCGGCCAAGTGTGTAACCGGCAAGACGCATTACAATCTGCATAACCTGTTCCTGATAAACGATACATCCGTAAGTCGGTGCCAGTATTTCTTCCAGTTCCGGACAGGTATACTGAATTGAATCCTGATTTTGCTTTCCCTTGATATACTTTGGAATAAAATCCATTGGTCCCGGACGGTACAGAGAAATTCCGGCAATAACATCCTCAAGATTCGTTGGCTTTAATTCCTTCATGAAAGACTTCATTCCAGCACTTTCTAACTGGAACACACCCTCCGTCTTTCCCTGCCCAATCATCTCATATACTTTGGCATCATCATAATCAATTGTATCAATACTAAAATCATGGCCAAGTTTCTTTCCAATCATTCGTGCGGCATCCTGAATTACGGTCAGTGTACGAAGACCTAAAAAGTCCATTTTCAGAAGTCCCAATTCTTCGATGGTTGTCATCGTAAACTGTGTTGTGATGACATTATCTGCACCTCTTGAAAGTGGGACAAATTCATCCAGCGGTTTTGAACCAATTACGACACCAGCGGCATGAATTGATGTATGTCTCGGTAATCCCTCCAGACGCATCGACATATCAATAAGATTCTTTACAACATCATCACTCTCATATGCCTGCTTTAATTCCGGATTTGATTTTAATGCCTTTTCAATCGTGATACCAAGCTCCATTGGAATCATTTTTGCAACATTATCAACCTGTACATAAGGGATATCAAGGACACGTCCAACATCACGAACTGCCATACGCGCCGCCATCGTACCGAAAGTTACAATCTGCACTACCTTATCTTTGCCGTATTTTTCATAAACATAATCAATAACTTCCTGCCGTCTCTCATAACAGAAGTCAATATCAATATCTGGCATGGATACACGCTCTGGATTTAAGAAACGCTCAAAAATAAGCTGATATCTGATTGGGTCGATATTCGTAATCTCAAGACAATAGGAAACAATACTTCCTGCCGCACTTCCTCGTCCCGGGCCAACAGCGATTCCCTGACTCTTTGCAAAACGGATAAAATCCCACACAATGAGAAAATAATCAACATAGCCCATATTTTTAATAGTGCTAAGCTCATAAGAAAGTCTTTCCTGCAATTCCTGTGGCGGCGGGTCCCCGTATCTTTTCACAAGACCAGTCTCACAAAGCTCTTTTAAGTAAGAAAATGCATCGTAACCTTCCGGCACATCAAACTTTGGCACTTTCTGCTCACCAAAAACAATCTCCACATTACATCGCTCGGCAATTTTATGGGTATTATCCATCGCCTCTCTCGCATAGGGAAATACCTTCTGCATCTCTTCTTCCGACTTCAGATAATACTGCCCGCCTTCATAGCGCATTCTATCCTGGTCTGAAACTTTTTTTCCAGTCTGTATACAAAGAAGCAGGTCATGTGGAACCGCATCTTCCTCTCTGATATAATGCACATCATTTGTGACAACCATCGGAATCCCAAGTTCCCTGGAAAGACGAATCAGGCTGGTATTTACCTGGGTCTGCTGACGAATTCCATGATCTTGCAACTCTAAGAAAAAGTTATTCTCTCCAAAAATATCACGCATTTTGTTTGCGGCAGCTCTTGCTCCATCAAAATCCTCTTTTAAAATCTTATTCGGAATCTCTCCGGCAAGACAGGCACTAAGTGCGATAATTCCCTCATGATATTTTTCAAGCACTTCATAGTCTACCCTTGGTTTGTAATAATATCCTTCTGTAAACCCTCTTGTCACAATCTTCATCAGGTTTTTATAGCCCTGATTATTTTCCGCAAGCAGTACAAGATGATAATATCTATCCTCTCCTCGTCCCTGCTCCCTGTCAAACCTTGACCCTGGTGCAACATAAATCTCACAGCCAAGAATTGGTTTAATTCCTACTTCTTTTGCCTTTTTATAAAAGTCAATCACGCCATACATAACCCCGTGGTCTGTGATGGCCAGACTATCCATTCCAAGCTCTTTTGCCCTCGGCAGAAGTTCTTTAATCTTACTAGAACCATCCAGCAGACTGTACTCCGTATGCACATGTAAATGTGTAAATGCCATAGGTGTCTTTTCCTCCTCTTACAACATCTCGACGAATGCTGTCATTCTCGTGTTAAGCTGTCCGATATCCTCCTGTGAATAGTCGGTCTCCACATGAATATACGGAACACCTTTTCCTTTTACAAACTTTTCAATACTCTTTGCCTCCACATTGTAAGTATGGCAGGCCTGCAGTGTCATTTCCACAACACCATCTACTTTATATTCCTCTATTAATCTTCCAAGAAGTTCATAACGATTCTTATTTGGTGTCATAACAGAACAGCCAATCTGAAGATATCTTTCCGCGATCGCCTCATAAATATCCTCTGCAGATTCATCTATTAAACGGTCAGCCGACTTTGTACCGCCACAGTTTTCATAGGCAACAACAACCGCTCCATTTTCTTCCAATGCTTTCACAACTTTCATTGGCGCACCGCTGCTTGGACATCCTGTTAAAAGAATTCTCTTCTTTTTCGGCTGTTTCTCGCCCTCCCCATACTCCTTCATAATCTTTTCACGAAGCGCATGAATTTCTTCCGGAACCTTTTCTTTGTCAAAACGGAACTGGCTTCCATATAATACATTAAACAATTCCTGTCCATTCATCGGTGCCGGATCATTTTTCATAACTTCATAAAGATTTTTAAGCGCAATTCTATTTTCATTCATCATATGAACTGCCTTACGAACGTTCTCCTCTGTAATCTCCACTTTGAAAGTCTGCTCCAGATAAGATTTGAACTTAAGAATCTCTTCTTTCCAAAGCTTTAATGCAGTTTCACTCTGACTGTTTGGAAGCTCCATAACATAAACATTTTTAAACTCTCCCATCAGTTCATACATCTTTTTCTTCCCATCACAGGTTGTCTCTCCAACTACTACGTCGGAAAAATAAAAGAACGGACATTTATCCGATACTGCAAAACCATAACTTGCCTTTACCATAGGGCACAGATTTCTTGGCAAATCCTTCTCTGCCACTGGTATTGTCTCGTCTGAAGTAGAACAAAGACCTACTGTAACTGCTCCCATCGCCATTGCGATTTCCTGTGGAAAATATGTACAGTAAGCTCCAACAACCGGAACATCCCTATCCTTCAATTCCTTCATCGTCAGAAAGGACTTCTTTCTCTGCTCCGCAAAATCTTCAAAAATCTCTGGTAACGCTTTGATCAACTCCATAATTAATACCTCTTTCATAACGTATTTGTAATTAGTTTTTACCTTATTAAAATGTCTTATAAAAAATGATACTATCTGGAGTTGTTTGCTGTCAAATTATAAATAAAAAGTATTTCCAAACGATATTTTACCACAGTAGCGGATCACAATCCAGATTGAAGTTAAATAGGAATTTGCCGCAGGCAGAGAGACGGCCCGGCAAATTCCCATTTAAGAACGATATTTTTATAACAATTTCTCTATAATTTATTTCTTTTTTTCCTATTCCTTCCTTGATATTTTGCCAAACAATATGTTATACTTTTTTTAGAAAGAAAGAGGTGTTTCAAATGACAGAACGTCAGTCCAAACTCATTAAATTGGTAAATCTTTATCAAAAAATCGAAGTGAGTCGTTTAGCTGAACTTTTAGATGTGTCTCAGGTAACCATCCGTAAAGACCTTGACCATCTTGAAGAAGAGGGACTTTTATCAAGAGAGCATGGCTACGCTTTAATTAAGAATGCCAATGATATTAACACACGTTTAACAATAAATTATGATAAGAAGCTTGAAATCGCCACAAAGGCTGCTGAGATGGTTTCTAATGGCGAAACAGTTATGCTTGAATCTGGCTCTACTTGTGCTTTACTTGCAGAACAGCTTGCAAAGTTAAAAAAAGATGTCACCATCATAACAAACTCTGCTTACATAGCGATTCGTATACGCGAGCTTCCGATTCGTAAAGTTATCCTTCTTGGTGGCGAATATCAAAAGGAATATCAGGGTATGGTGGGACCATTAGTTCGCAAATGTGCGAAGGAATTCTATGTAGATAAGTTCTTTGTAGGCACAGATGGATTTATTCCAGATGCAGGTTTTACTTGTGATGACCTGATGCGTGTGGAAACTATGAAGTATATGGAAGACTCCGCAAATCGTATGATCATTCTTGCTGACTCCAGTAAGTTCAGCCAGAAGGGGGTTGTAATTCAGACTACTTTTTCTGAGATTGATACGGTATGTACCGATGCGGAGATTCCAGAAGATGCATTAGAGAACTTAAAGAGACATAATATTAACGTAGAGATTGTGGAATAACTACTAATTTGTAGATTTCGTATAGACGAAAAAAGAAATAGTGTCCTAAATCTACAATTTTATTAAAGAAAATTTAAAAACCCCGAAAGACACATCCGCTATACCTGTGACTTTCGGGGTTCTATTTTTGTCTATCTTATTTTGAATTAATAACAAAAATTAATAACAATTAGTATGCAATTGTTTTCTTTTCATTATATACATCTCTGTCTAATTCACCCAGTTTATTTGCTGCTAACATACCAACCATAACATCTACATCTACATTTTAAGAAGGTTTCCAATGTTAAAATCATATGATAAGGTATTAGACAATGCCGCCTGGATAAAACAGGCAACAATATACAAAGAAACTACCGTTACAACAAAAGCAAAAATATTTTATTTCCATGGCGGAGGTCTTCTTTACGGTTTCAGAAAAGACTTACCAGAAAAACATATTTCCGTTATTACTCAGGCAGGTTATGAAATTATTTCCTTTGATTATCCCCTTGCTCCAGCAGCAGATCTTGAACAAATTGTTCCAGATATATGTGATTCAGCATGGCGGTCTGTTCCCTCAGTAACCTGCCTGATTCCAAAAAGATTCTCACTGACTTTTCCTCTATTGGTCATTCTTCTGGAACGGATACTTTATGCGGTATCGCATATATTTTTCAAAATCTTCATTATCTGATTTAAATATAAATAATAATAATAAAACGGATACAGAAATAATATAACTTTCTGTATCCGTCTTTTTATTGTGCATACTTTGTCAACGTAAGCGGCAGCTGAATTTGAAAACAATTAGAAACATCTAAAAGATCCATTTATAAATATCTACTGTTTCTCTTGATTGTCACAGTATAACACCATCATATATAATATGTATCGTTCCTAACTGCCAAAAATTATTCTTTTATTTATTCATAAAGGACAAATATAGGGGAAAGGCTCTCTTTGCAGGCGTACGTTTCGCTCTGCAAAGTACAATTTTTTCTACTCTTTCAGGTAAAAGAATTCTTTCTGCTGATTGTCTTTTCCAAAAAGATTATTGTATTCGAGCAAATTATACTCATGTATCAAATCATAATACGGAGATTTTTTATCATCAATCTCGTAAAATTTACCATTTTTATCCCAATATCCAATCGCATTGATTGCAGGAATTTCTTCTCTGAGTTTTGTTAAATATTCAAGATAACCTGTCTTTTTAATTCCTGCAACTTCTGCAAGATAGGTAGACAGATAATTGTTACTGGTTTTTTCTACATTTTCCTCTTTTATATCATAGTTTGCCCAGATTAAAAATGGTACTTTGTAGAGCTGCTCTAAGTCCTCTCCCTCTAATTTCTGAATATCTGTATGAAGCAGACGGTTGTAAAATGTCTCTTCTAAATCTGGCTGATGATCTCCGAAAAATACAATGACGGTCGGTTCATCTACTTTTTCAAAATAGTGAACAATTTCCTTTAATGCTTTATCGGACATTTTTATCATATTCAGATACTGCTCTGCTTTCGAATAAGACTGTAAATCCCCCTCTATCTGCACTTCATCTCCCGTTTCCAATGTACTTCCATCGTAACTTCCATGATTCTGCATTGTTACATTGAATAAATAAAATGGTTTATCTTTGTCGGTACGATTCTCATAAAGGCTGATAAGCTTTTTATAATCTTCTGAGTCTGTGATATGATAATTCACCGTATCTGTAAATACGGAAAAATTATCCGATGTATAAAATTTATCAAATCCCATCAGCGGGTATACTTTATATCTACCATAACCTGTCTTATAAAATGGATGCAATGCATAACACGGACTATATCCCTGGTCTTTTAAAGTATAAGTCAGACCCGCTGTTTTACTTCGCAGGAAAAGCTGATATGGAACAGAATTATCCGGCAAGAATGCAAGTGTATTTCCCGTCATAAATTCAAATTCTGAGTTTGCCGTATTTCCACCAAATACGGAAGAATATGTGTAGCCCTTAATCGCATTTTCTTTTAATTTACGGAAAAATGGCATATAGTCTTTGGATGTCTGCAAATCTCCTACTGCTTTTAAATCTGCAAAAGATTCATTCATAATTGCAATGACATTTGGCTTCTTTGTTGTTTTATTCTGCGTAGACGTATTTTTTTCCTGCGTTTCTGTAGATTCATTCTCTGTATACTGCTTTGTAATTTTTTTGACTGCATTAACAGAATACTCTTCTGGCTGTGTTACATGAAGATAGCCAAAAGTCCTCATCGTCGTAAGCAATGTTCCATAATATCTGTACTTATACTGCGGTCGATACACACGGAAATCAACACCGATATCTTCCAGATAATCGCTATATACATACACCTGTGTAAATCCGGCAAATATCATGCATGATACGATCGCGTACACAATTCTTCCCTTCCATTTAAACAGCTTCACCTTATCAAGCTTTAAAAGAAGCGCAACAAGCACAAGTGCCATCATAAAAAATTCAGCCGTATCCACATCAATCTGCACCTGGTAGGTATTTGCCACCGAAACGGCCGTCACAAAGGAATAAATATCTGATGCAATAAATGACATACTTCTAAATAATGTCAATTCATAGTTGAAAATTCCAAATACGGCTGTCACAACAACCATACAGATTGATGCTGCGCGTATGCTATTAAAAATCAGCAAAAACAGCACATAAATAACATAATAAACAATAATATCCAGCACCAGATATAAAAATGGAATGCTGAAAATCGGAACCCAAAACTGTGCATCATTATAAAATTCTAACCACAAAAAAGCGATAAATGGAGTAGCAATTCCTGCGATATACGTCAGTATTCTGTTTACCTCTGCCGAAAAATGAATTTTTTTCACTGTGAGGAAAACAAGTACCGCCCACAACCCGCCACAGATTATTAGGGAATCTGCATAAAAGCGATCAAAAAAATCTGGAGCTTGTGGATTATAATACAAATCTGGCTGTGCAAAAAAGGCAATTGCTAACAGGACATCTAATGCCAGCAAAAAATTTCTTCCGTGTTTCCCCTTAAAGAAATCCTTGATTCCTGCCTTTTTCTTTTTTAATTTATTCATCTCAATTCAATCCAACCTTTCATTTTTTCTTCCCCTCATTTTGAAGAAAAAATCTTTTTCACCTGCCCTTTTAACGACAATCCAAATAATAACACAAAATAGTTGAAAACGAAATAGGAATTTGCCGCAGGCAAAATAGATGCCACCGAAGAGAGCCTATCCCCTATATTTGTGACTTTAGGCGCAGCGGTTTGAATGCTCGCTTTATGCGCTCGCATCCAAACCTTGCTCCGAAGCCACAAATATAAGGGATAGGCTCTCTTCGGTGGCTATGCTTTGGCTGGGCCGGGAAATGGAATTCTATTTCTCAATCTTCTCTGGTTCTGGATATTCCTCTCCCTGTGTATCTACAGTTACAGAAGCCATTACCTGTTTTTCATATGGAGAATCCATGAAAGTTTTTACAGATGCGATCTTATCTACTACATCCATTCCTTCAATTACTTTACCAAATGCTGCGTACTCACCGTCAAGATGTGGAGCTGCTTTGTGCATGATAAAAAACTGGGATCCTGCAGAATTTGGCATCATGGAACGAGCCATAGAAAGTACTCCTGCTTCATGTTTTAACTGGTTTGTGAATCCGTTGTTGGAGAACTCACCTTTGATGCTGTATCCAGGGTTCCCTGTTCCATTTCCAAGAGGGCATCCTCCCTGAATCATGAAGCCTTTGATAACACGATGGAAAATAAGTCCATCATAGAATCCTTTTTTAACTAAGGAAATAAAGTTATTTACTGTGTTTGGTGCAATCTGTGGATATAATTCTGCTTTGATTACATCTCCATTTTCCATTGTAATTGTAACGATTGGGTTTGCCATTATAGTTCATCCTTTCTTTTTTGAAAAATGAAGCAAAATATTTAGGCTTTTGCTCCATTCTTTCTCATATTTCTATTTTCAATTCAAGAATGCCCCGGCATTCTTGCTGCGAGATGGGAGACATCTCACATCTGATACACTTTAATATCATAACATATTTTTTGATGATAGTCGATTCTTTACATTTTTCTCTTGTATAAATTTTAAAGATGTTATATAATAACAGTAAATTTATGGAATCTAAGAGATGTTAATTACAAAAAGGACGAATTACACTGTTTATTATCAGCTCTTTTATCCTCTTACAGCAAGAAGACTCCAACCTCTAAGGTGGGAGATGAATTGCGTCTGCTACCTACTTGATAGAGCATCCTGG
>NZ_ACEP01000102.1 GCF_000173975.1 Anaerobutyricum hallii DSM 3353 | reverse complement strand
CCACACAAATCAGAATTCAATGGAAAAGTTCCCTCATTTCTGATATACTAATACAATGTTGATAAAGTAAAAATTTATTTTGGGAGGTTTAATCATGAGCTTAAATACAGGAATGAAAATGATAAAAACGGAGACAGTAACAGTGGAGAATGCAGCCAAGACTTTAGGCAGCGGCAGTCTCTTAGTATATGGAACTCCAGCAATGCTTTTATTAGTAGAAAAGACAGCCGTTGCGCTCTTAGACGGACATCTCGATGAGGGAATGACAACGGTTGGAACGAATTTAAATGTAGATCATGTTTCTGCAAGCCCAATTGGCTGTGAAGTAAGCTGTGAAGTAACGCTTACAGAAATTGACAGAAAGAAGCTTGTTTTTGCTGTTGAAGTGAAAGATCCAGCAGGAGTGATTGGTAAAGGAACACACGAGAGATTCATTGTGGATGCAGAGAAGTTCCAGAATAAAGCGAATGGAAAGTTTGATAAATAATGGCGGCGACAGGAAAGAATAATCAGGGAAAAAATGACTCAAAAAGGAATAATCTGAAAAAGAATGCCACGGATTTTAAGGAAAAGATATCGAACGGTGAGCCAATGCGTCTAAATAAGTTCCTTAGTGATGCAGGTGTGTGTTCAAGAAGACAAGCAGACCGCTATGTGGAACAGGGACGTATTTTGGTTGACGGAGAGCCGGCGCAGATGGGTCAGAAAGTGCATGCTGGACAGGATATCCGTGTGGATGGCAAGCGTGTCAGTGTGAGTCGTAAACAGATTGTTCTTGCGGTGAATAAGCCAAAAGGCATTGTCTGTACGACAGAGAAGCGAGAGAAAGATAATATCGTTGATTTTATTGGCTATCCTGAGAGGATTTATCCGGTGGGACGACTGGATAAAGATTCCGAGGGTCTTATTTTGATGACCAATGACGGAGAGTTGATGAATGAGATTTTGAAGGCGAGAAATTATCACGAAAAGGAATATGAGGTGACAATTAATCGTCCAGTAACAAATGTGTTCTTAAAGCAAATGAGTGAGGGTGTGGAGATTCTCGATACGGTGACACGTCCATGCAAAGTAAAAAGAACGGGCGTGTATACATTTCGCATTATTCTCACGCAGGGCTTAAATCGCCAGATTCGTCGTATGTGTGAGGCATGTGGTTACCGTGTAAGAGAGTTAAAGCGTCTTCGTATTATGAATATTCATCTGGGAAGTCTGCCGACAGGAAAGTATCGGGAGATTACCGGGGAGGAGCTTTCTAAGCTTGAAAAACTTGCTGGAAGAAAACCGGGAGGAGTTTATCATGGATAAGCAGGCGAGAATGAAGAAACTTGTAGAAGTGCTGAATCAGGCTTCTAAGGCATACTATCAGGAAGACCGGGAATTATTTTCCAATAAAGAATACGACGAATTATATGATGAATTACAGGCATTAGAGGCAGAGACTGGTATCGTGATGAGCCAGAGTCCTACACAAAATGTCGGTTATGAAGTACTCAGTGAGCTGGAAAAAGAGACACACGAAAGCCCGATGCTCTCTCTTGATAAGACAAAGAGTCCAGAAGCATTAAGAGACTGGCTTGGTGAAAAAGAAGGCCTTCTTTCCTGGAAAATGGATGGACTTACGGTGGTGCTGACTTATCGTGATGGCGTTTTGCAAAAGGCAGTTACACGAGGAAATGGTGTTGTAGGCGAGGTTATTACCAATAATGCCAGAGTATTTAAAAATCTTCCGGCAAAGATTCCATTTGCAGGTGAGGTTGTTCTGCGTGGTGAGGCGGTTATTAAATATTCGGATTTTAAAAAGATTAACGAAGGCATCGAGGACGTGGATGCCCGCTATAAGAACCCTCGTAATTTATGCAGCGGTTCTGTCCGCCAGCTTAACAACGAAGTGACCGCAAAGAGAAATGTCTTTTTCTTTGCATTTGCCCTTGTAAAAGCAGAAGGAAGAGAACTGGAGAATTCTGTGGAAAGCAATATGCTCTGGGTACAGAATCTTGGATTTGAGATTGTACCATATAAGAGGGTAGACAGAGAGAATATTATGGGGGAGATTCAGAACTTTTCCGAAAAGATTGTGGAAAATGATTTTCCATCTGACGGACTTGTTCTTATTTATGATGATATCGCTTATGGAATTTCTCTTGGAAGAACAGCGAAGTTCCCGCGAAATTCGATTGCCTTTAAATGGGCAGACGAAGAAGCAGAGACCAGGCTTTTACACATTGAATGGAGTCCGTCAAGAACCGGTCTTATTAATCCGATTGCCGTGTTTGAGCCAGTAGAGCTTGAGGGAACAACGGTAAGCCGTGCAAGTCTCCATAATATCAGTATTATGGAAGGATTAGAACTTGGTGAAAATGACCATATCAAGGTCTATAAAGCCAATATGATTATCCCGCAGATTGCGGAGAATCTTACCAAAAGCGGTACCTGCCAGCCGATAGAGCATTGCCCGGCCTGTGGTGGTGCGACAGAAGTTCGCATAGAGAATAATGTCAAGACACTTTATTGTGTAAATCCATATTGCAGTGCAAAAAAAGTGAAGCTCTTTTCTCATTATGTAAGCCGTGATGCGATGAATATCGACGGCTTATCTGAAGCAACATTGATGAAAATGATTGAGCAGGGATTTTTATCCGAATTAAATGATTTGTACAACTTAGAACAGTATAAAGAACAAATCATTGCTATGGACGGATACGGCGAGAAGTCGTATAATAATCTGATGCAGTCTATTGAAAAATCAAGGGATACACAGTTGTTCCGTTTCGTTTATGGAATCGGAATCTTAAATGTCGGAAGTTCAAATGCCAGGCTTTTATGCCGTCATTTTGGAAACTCTTTAGAAAATCTCCGCGGAGCATCCGTAGAAGAAATGACACAGATTGACGGAATCGGTGAAGTGATTGCAACAAGCGTACACGACTATTTTGAGAACGAACACAATCAGAAGCTTCTTGAAAAACTTCTGCCATATTTACATTTTGAAGAGGAAAATGTATCGGCAGGAGGCGAGCAGGAACAGAGCCTTTTAGACAAGACATTTGTTATTACCGGAACAGTAGAGCATTTTGCAAACCGAAAAGAACTAAAGGAAAAAATCGAAAGTCTCGGTGGTAAAGTAACAGGTTCCGTTTCTAAAAAGACAGATTATCTTATCAATAATGACAACATGTCTTCTTCAAGCAAAAACAAAAAGGCAAAAGAACTCGGAATCCCTGTGATTACAGAAGAAGAATTTCTTTCAATGATTGAATAAAATGCTTATATATTATTTAGAAAAGAGATGAAAATACATGCCAATCAGAATAAATGCTGATTTGCCAGCAAAAAAAATACTGGAACATGAAAATATTTTCGTAATGGACTACGAGCGTTCCTTAAAACAGGATATTCGTCCATTGAAAATCATTATCATGAACCTGATGCCTACCAAACAGGCAACGGAGCTTCAGCTTTTAAGGAGTCTTTCTAACACGCCGTTACAGGTAGACATCACTTTCTTAAAAACAGAAACACACGATGCACAGAATGAATCCCAAACCCATATGGAAACATTCTATACCATTTTCCCGGAAATCAAGCAGCAGTACTTTGATGGACTTATCATTACCGGCGCACCAGTAGAAACTCTCGATTTTGAGGAAGTAGACTACTGGCCGGAACTCGTAGAAATCATGGAATGGTCAAAAACACATGTAACATCGACCTTTCATATCTGCTGGGCAGCACAGGCAGGCCTTTACTATCATTACGGTGTGAGAAAAGAACTGTTAGACGAAAAGATTTTCGGAATCTTCCAGCATCACACTATACATAGAAAGACCCCGCTGATTCGTGGATTTGATGATGTGTTCAATGCACCTCACTCCAGACATTCACAGATTGTAAGAGAGGACGTAGAAAAGAATCCGGAACTTACAATTCTTGCAGACTCCGAAGAAGCAGGTCCATTCATCATCATAGCAAAAGAAGGACGTCAAATCTTTGTCACAGGACATCCAGAATATGATGTACTGACCCTTGATGGCGAATACAAACGTGATCTTGCTAAAGGAATGGACAATGTTCCATTTCCAAATCGCTACTACAAAGACGATAAACCAGAACTCGGACCGGTGAAGTCGTGGAGATGCCATGCGAATACGTTGTATACCAACTGGCTGAATTACTATGTATATCAGATGACTACCTATGACCCAATGGAGATTCAGAACCTCAAATAACTAATTCTGATTTGCCGCAGGCAAGTAGAGACGCTCCCCAAGAGAGAAGATACCCTATATTTGTGACTCTATCACTTGCGGGTTGAATGCTCGCTTATACGCGCTCGCATTCAATCCTCGTTCTAAGGCCACAAATATAGGGTATCTTCTCTCTTGGGGAGCTGTTTCTTGGTTGCTGGAGCAAAAGTAGAATTTATTTTTTGATAAATTATTTTAGGTTCTTGAAGAAGAAGGGGAAGAAAGCTGGAGGTATTGGCGATAGAAAAAGGTTTAGAGTAGATGAATTTTGGGAAAAGATTGGATTAATAGAGACATAGTGGAATATAGAGCCTTTTAAATATCGAAGCACAGTAGAATACAAATTCAGCTAATCAAAACTTGAAAACAATAGAAAAATAAAAAATAACCTATTTCATCTCTCTCCCCCTGACTCTTTTTCATTTTCTAGAAAGTGTCTATTTAGTTTGAAAAATTAAAAGCCATCTACTTCATTTCCAACCCCACCGACTCTTTTTTTATATACAAAATCTATCCAAAGTCAGCTCCCGAAAAGATAAATAAGCCATATCTGTGGCCTCGGAGCAAAGGTTGGATGCGAGCGTTCAAGCGAACATTCAACCTGCCGCGACTAAAGTCACAGATATGGCTTATTTATCTTTTCGGGAGCGTCCCGTTGAATTCATCAAAAAAGAGCCGGACGATAAGCCGGGTTATGTCATGAATGATCATCTGTCTAATTCTGCTGTTGCCAGCAGCTTCTAGCGACCCACCTGAAAACAATCCGGGCCAGATTATCGTTTTACATTCGGTCTTGCTTCGGGTGAGGTTTACATGGCATTCTCTGTTACCAGAGAATCGGTGGGCTCTTACCCCGCCTTTCCACCCTTACTGGCATAAGCCAGCGGTATATCTCTGTTGCACTATCTTTGGAGTCACCTCCACCGGACGTTATCCGGCACCCTGCCCTGTGAAGCCCGGACTTTCCTCTTCCCAGACCTTTCGGTAACTAAGGGAAGCGATCATTTATCCGACTCTTAAAAACAATATAAGATGCAAAAGCATCGTTCATCATTCTAGCAAATAAGGTGAAAAATGTCAAGGTAAGAAGTTTGTAAGGACTTTTATATTCATTTTATGATAGAATATAAAACAAAAAAAGACGTGAAGGAAGGGTAAAGATATGGAAAAGAATGCTAGTATTCTCGTAGTAGATGATGATAAAGAGATTGCGGATCTTGTGGAGATTTATCTGGTGAATGATGGATATCAGGTATTGAAAGCTTCGGATGGGGAGCAGTGTTTACAGACATTGAAGGAACATCCGGAAGTCCGTATGCTTATTCTCGATATTATGATGCCGGGAATTGATGGATTAGAAGTCTGCCGTGAGATAAGAAAGACAAGCAATATCCCGATTCTTATTTTGTCAGCGAAGGCAGAAGATATGGATAAGATTGTCGGATTTGGAACGGGAGCGGATGATTATCTTACGAAACCGTTCCATCCATTAGAACTTCTTGCGAGAGTGAAGTCTCAGATGAAGCGTTACACAACAATTCAGTTAGGGGAAGAACAGCAGCCAGCCAGTAAGGATGAGATTGAGATTCAGGATCTTACGATTAACAAGGCGGCCCATGTAGTGAAGAAGAACGGCAAGGAAGTTGCACTGACTCCGATTGAATTTGATATTTTATATTTATTAGCCTCAAACAGAGACAGAGTATTCAGCACTGATGAAATCTTTGAAAAGGTTTGGAACGAGAAGGTATACGAAGTAAATAATACTGTTATGGTTCATATACGAAGACTGCGTGAGAAGATAGAAGATAACTCCCGAAGCCCAAAGATTTTAAAAACTGTATGGGGGGTAGGTTACAAAATTGAAGGTTAAACGATTTAAAAGCTTCCGTTTTAAGATGGTCATGTACATGTTTTTCAGCCTGATTGCTACCTTTATAACGGAAGGTCTTATATTTATGGGAATCTATTTATATGAGACGGAGATTATAGCCGGTGAATATAAGAAGGTGTGGGGAGCATCCGGGCAGGGAAAAATGTCCTTTGGCACATTTACAATGTCACAGTCGATAGCACTGGATGCCTGGGTCATCGCTATATTTACGATATTGCTTCTGATTATTTATTTTATTCTCATATCAAATAAGTTTGTAACGTATGTAAGAGAAATTATCAGCGGTGTGGAACGTATGAAGTCTGGTGATTTGATGGAGGAGATTCCTGTCCGTGGAGAGGATGAATTTTCAGAAATCGCAGCGTCTATTAACGAGATGCGTCATAATCTTTATGAGACGATGGAAGCACAAAAGGCAGTGGAAAAGACGAAGGACGAATTGATTACGAATGTAGCACATGATCTTCGTACGCCGCTTACTTCAATACTTGGTTATCTGGATCTGCTGACACAGGGAGATTTTCTTACGGAAGAACAAAAACAGAAGTATCTCGGCATTGTATCTTCAAAGGCAAAGCAGTTAGAAACTTTGGTTAAGGATTTATTTGATTATACAAGATATGACAGGAATAAGGTCAAAATAAAGAAGGAGATTCTTGATTTGAATCTTTTTGTGCCTCAGTTAGTTGATGAATTTTATCCAAGCTTCATGGACCATCAATTGGAATGCCGTACTGATTTTTATGAGGGGGCATTGAATATTGAGGGGAATGGCGAGCTGCTTGCAAGAGCGATTGGTAATCTGATTTCGAATGCGATTAAATATGGGGCCGATGGAAAGCTGGTAGAAGTGCATACCGGTTTAAAAGATAAGAAGGCATTTGTGGCAATTGTCAATTACGGAAAGATTATTCCGGCAAAAGACCTGGACAAGATTTTTGATAAGTTTTACAGGGTGGAAAACTCAAGATCATTAAAGACTGGAGGTACAGGACTTGGGCTGGCAATAGCAAAGAACATTATCAACCTTCATGAGGGAAATATCTGGGCGACCAGCGATGAGTCAGGAACCAGATTCCAGATAGAACTTCCGGTTGTACAGGCTCATATGCCAAATACCGGAAAATAATAGCAAAGATACGAGGAATACAAAATGATTAATGATTTGTTCCGTACTTACAAAAAAATTATATTACTGCTTCTTGTACTGCTTTGTTCGGTTGTTTTCTGGTTCTATGGCTGTCGGCACCAACAGCGTAGTCAGAGTGAAGTAGTAGAGTGGAATAAAAAGACAATAAAAGGGACGAATGGCTATTGTTATAAGTTTAAGACGAGTAATTGTACGGGAACAGTAACTTTTGGGGCGGCAGGTTATGTTGCCAAAGATAAGGAGATGCCGGTTACTTTAGATATCTTTGCTGCAGAGAAAGATTTTACCGGGGTAATGAAAGTCACTCTTCCGGGAGAAAATGGCAAGGGAATTGCCTACCAGTCTGCAGTGAAATGTAAGGCAGGAGAGAAGGAAAAGATTGTTTTAAATGTTCCGCAACTTGGTAATCCTTCTGCGATTTGTTTTGAAATTATGGATTCTTTTGGTGTTACGGAATTGTCAGAAGATGTCTCTTTTTCTGATGCGAAGAATCGGAACGGAGCATTTTCAGAACAGGCGGAGAATCTCATTGGTGTTTTGAGTGGACAGTCAAAGGAGTTGTCTTATTTAAACAGTCTTAAAATAGGAGAAGAATCGGACGAAGAGTCAGTGAAGGTGGTCTGCTATTCAAAAAATAGTTTTCCACAGACAGAAGAAGAGTTTCAGGGGTTAGATGGAATGATCATTGATTCTTTTGATACGAAAAGTTTGTCTGGAAAACAAAAAAGTGCTTTAAAAAGCTGGTTGAAGTCAGGCGGGAAACTACTGATTGCCGGGGGCGGCCAGCAGATAGATTCTTTTGAGGGGCTGGAAAAGACATTTGGAATTATACAGGAAGATGTCGTCGTTTCTGAACTTTATTTGGCAGATGCGGATAATACAGTACAGGAATTGCCGATTCTTATGAGTAATCTTCAGCTTTCACAAAAATATGAATGGGAAGCTTACGGGGATTTCGAACCGGAAATAGGTTATACTGCAGCAGTAGGGAGCGGAAAGATTTCAATCCTTCGTTTTAGCCTGACAAATTCTGCATTTTTACAATGGAGTGTGAGAGATAAAGCAGCAGTAGAGATTCTTTCTCATTTTATGGGAAAAGATGAAGATACCGAAAGCAGCGATACGAGTCTTTGGTATGTAAAAAAGGCATTATATGCATTTATGAAGTCACAGCTTCCGAATACGTTTTTTTACGGGGTATTTTTTATTTTCTATATTTTGCTGATGGTAACCATTGCATATTATTATTTGTGTAAAATCAAAAAAAGGGAATACATCTGGATTATAGTTCCTGTACTTGCATTGGTTTTTACCGTTGGATTATTTATCCGTTCCAGGGGAATGAAAAGCTCTGGCGATAGCTATTTTTCCGCGCTGCGTGTGACGGACAGTGAGAAGGAGCAGGAAAATATTTATTTTCTCTATCAAAATGATGAGGGAGTAGAGGGCAATGTGAATTTTCTTTCGACAATTACTTCCGTCATACCGATGGATTATAATTACCGGACGATTGTAGGAAAAAATATAAAAACTTCCGGAGAAGATATTACGATTAATAATACACAAAAAGGCTTTGATGTTGCCTTTGAAGAGAGTGTGCCAGGAACTTCAAGAATTTTGAAATTGTCAGGCAATACAAAAAGCGCCTCGGAAAAGGAAGTATTTACGCAGGATATTTTTACAACGTATACAAGTTTTTATGGCAATATCACGAATACCTCTTCGAATAATTTTTCCAGAGTTATTTTAATTCGGGGGAATCAGTATGCGATTCTTAAAAGTGTAAAAGCAGGGGAAAAGGCGTCTGTTTCTAAAGATATGGTGAAGTGCTGGAATCATTTTGATGAAGAGAATTCTGCTTTTGGTACAGAAAATGAAAATACAGTTACAGGAAATATTATGGAATATCTCCAACAGACTTACATGAATACGCAAAAGTCAAAAGAAGAACTTTTAGTTGTCGGTATTACAAGTGAGAATGACTTTAAGTTGTTTTCTGATGATAATGTTTTGAAAAATCATGTGACGGTGATGATTAATCATTTTACGTTAGAAGAAGAAACCGGAGATCATATTTTAAATATCAATATGTCCTGTCTGAAACAGGAAGGAGAAGGACTGGCTATAGAGGAAGATACGTTAGAGGAGAATAAGACAGAAGTCAGTTATGTCTTTGACAAAGAAGAAATAGAAGCACTGGCAAGAAACAAGGATAATTTCACAGGAAAGATATATGCGTATAATTACAGTACCGGACAAAGAGACAGGATTTTATCATCGACAGAATCTTATATAACAGGAGAAAGCCTGAACAGTTACTTGTCAGGAGATGGAGAAATGCGGATTACTTATAAGATGGATGCGTCGGATGAGTATGGACCGGCACCGGTGCTGTCACTGATTTATAAGAAGCAGTAAAGGGGGAGAAGAATGCTGGATTTTCAAAATATTTCTATTCAGAGAAAAGGGAAAAAAGTATTAGATGATTTCAGTCTGAAAGCCCCGGATGGAGTGATACTCGCCTTACTGGGTGAGGATAAAGAGGGAAAGTCCACGCTGCTTAAGGCTGCTTCTGGTGGGGAAAAGCCGGAAACAGGAGACATTTATATAGATGGTATCTCTATTTATGAAACAGGAGAAAATGCGTACTGCAATTTTGGCTATATGTCTAAAGAATATGGCTTTTACAGTCTGTTAAAGGTAGAAGAATATTACGAATTGTTCCTGGCACTGTATAAGGTAGGAGGACGATATCGGAGCCGGAGGATTGAGGAAGTTCTGGAACTTCTTGATATGAAAGAATATGAGGGAGCATTCATCGGTGAACTGCCGGCAGAAACCTTACCGTTTTTATATTTGGGAAAGGCCATTTTACAGGAACCAGAATGGCTGTTGATGGACGAACCGTTTGATAATATGAGTGTGACAGCAAGGAGAAAGATGATAGGAATTTTGCTCACCCTCCATGAAAAAGGGACTTCCATCATTTTAAATACTCCGATGTATCCAGAAATGATGGGATTCATTACGGATGTTCTTGTTATGGAGTCTGGAAAGAATCTGACCTTTGGTCCGGTAGAAGAAGTGTACGCAGAGGCATTATGTAAAAGTCCTGTACGAATGCATATCTTAGCTCAGATGGAGAAGGCACTGGAAGTTTTGAAAGAGAATCCTCTTGTTGACCGGGTTACGGTAGATGGGGATGATGTGATTTTCCGATTTAACGGAGGAGAAAAGGAAGAAGCAGAACTTCTTACCGATTTAGTTGCATCTGGTGCACTGATTCATAATTATATGCGGGACCAGGCGGACATAGAAGAAATTTTCCGGAGGTAGTAGTTATGTGGAATCCCTTTTTAAAAGTAGAATGGCTGAAAGAAGGAAGAAATATACGGCTTCCCATGATGCTCATTTTTTATAATGCGATACTGGCATTTATCACAATTTTATTTATGTTTTTTAATGCAGAGTCCTTTCAGGAAGGCTATTCCTACGATACTTCTGCATATCTGTATCAGTTTTTAATTATAAGCACGATTCAGATTGGAATGATATTTGTACTCATGCCTTTTTCGGTATGGGGATTTTATTCAACAGATAGAGAAAAACATATGTTAGAAGAATTTGTAATGATTCCAGGTTCTTCTAAGCAATTTATTATTGCCAGAGTTTCGGTGATTATTGCCGTATATATGATGTTATTTATATCTAGCCTGCCTATCATTTCCCTGTCTTGTATATACAGCGGCCTGCCGTGGAGAAAGATTATCCGTCTTGGGATTATGCTGTTTATCTGTACATTCTGGAGTGCTTCCGTTTCCATTTTTTCCTTTAGTTATTGTAAAAAAGGAATCTGGGCATTTGCACAAAATACAGTCATTGAGGCAGTGTTCATTCTGGGAACGATTTTAGGAACAGAAATTATGCGAACGATATCTATCTCTGTATCAGGAATGGATAATCTGGCACCAATCACGACAAGTCTGTGCCTGCTCTTAAGCCTGATAAATCCGCTGGCAGCATATATGGGATATTACGGGAATATTACGGGAGATAGCGGACTGATGAATCTTTATTGCGGGCGAATCGGCATTGACAGTTCAACCCAGGCTTTCTCCTTCCTTTTTTATAAGGCAGCGAGTATTATGTGCATCCTTATGGGAATTGCCTTTTTGGCTTTGGCAGTCTGGCAGATGGAAAAGCAGGCAAGAGAGTAGTCAGACAGATAAAAATGCAGGTATAAGAGTAGCCGCCAGCCAATAATTATTTTTAAATTATTGTGAAAAATAAAGAAAAATAGTCCGAATTTTTTTGTAAAAAACAGAAAAAAGAATAAATGAGAGTGAAAACCTGCAAATTATGCGTATACAAAAAGATTTTCGTATGCTATAATGATGGCGTTTATTTGATTTAAAAACCGAAATGACGTGCGCCAGGCGCACAACCGCACACGGGAGGTAGACATGGACTTAATTTATAAAAGTACAAGAAATAATCAGGAGACAGCAACAGCTTCCGAAGCTATTTTAAAAGGTTTAGCCGGAGAAGGAGGACTTTTTGTTCCTTCCTATATTCCAAAGCTTGATAAATCTTTAGAAGAACTTTCCAAGATGAGTTATCAGGAAGTTGCTTATGAAGTTATGAAGCTTTTCATGACTGATTTTACAGAAGAAGAGTTAAAACATTGTATTAACAGTGCTTACGATAAAAAGTTTGACACAGAGAATATTGCAGAATTAGTGAAGAAAGATGATGCATATTATCTGGAGCTGTTCCACGGAGCAACTATCGCATTTAAGGATATGGCACTTTCTATCTTGCCTTATTTAATGACAACAAGCGCAAAGAAGAATCAGGTAAAGAATGAAATCGTCATTCTTACAGCAACATCCGGAGATACCGGAAAGGCGGCATTAGCAGGATTTGCTGATGTACCAGGAACAAAGATTATCGTATTTTATCCAAAGCATGGTGTAAGCCCTATTCAGGAAAAACAGATGGTAACACAGCGTGGAGAGAATACATACGTTATCGGAATCGAAGGTAACTTCGATGATGCACAGACAGGAGTAAAGAAGATGTTCTCTGACGCAGCACTCGCAGAAGAAATGAACGAAGCAGGATACCAGTTCTCCTCCGCAAACTCTATCAACATCGGACGTCTTGTTCCACAGGTTGTTTACTATGTATACAGCTATGCTACATTATTAGCCCGCGGAGAAATCTCTGACGGAGAGCAGATTAACGTAGTTGTTCCAACAGGAAACTTTGGTAACATCTTAGCAGCATCCTACGCAAAACAGATGGGAGTACCAATCGCAAAGTTAATCTGTGCATCTAACGAGAATAAAGTACTCTTTGACTTCTTCACAACAGGATGCTACGACAGAAACAGAGACTTTATCCTCACAACATCTCCATCAATGGACATCTTAATCTCCAGTAACTTAGAGCGTCTCATTTATCAGACTGCGGGAAGAGATGCCGAGAAGAACAATGAGTTCATGAAAGAACTGAATACAAACGGTGTTTATACAATTACCGATGACATGAAAGAACAGATGAAAGACTTCTACGGGAACTATGCAACAGAAGAAGAGACAGCACAGACCATCAAAGAAGTTTACAATAAAGCAGATTACATCATTGATACCCACACAGCGGTAGCAGCATCTGTTTACAAAAAATATGAAAAAGAAACAGGCGATACCACAAAAACGGTTATCGCATCTACAGCAAGCCCATATAAATTTACAAGAAGCGTCATGAATGCGATTGATTCTTCTTATGACAGTAAGACAGATTTTGAACTCATTGATGAATTAGAGAAACTGTCTGGTGTCAAAGTACCACAGGCAATCGAAGATATCAGAAGTGCAGCAGTTCTTCATGATACTGTATGCGAAACGGAAGATATGTGCAAAGAAGTGAAAAAGATTCTGAACATTAAATAGTAATTTGCCGCAGGCAAAGGGAGACACCCTCAGTAAGAT
>NZ_ACEP01000103.1 GCF_000173975.1 Anaerobutyricum hallii DSM 3353 | reverse complement strand
CGGACACCGCAAGATTTCTTCAGGAAGAAAATAGCTGATATAACTGGAAACCCCTTTTATATCTAAAGAATTCATATATTCCTGACGGGTTAATCCAGCTGTTTCTTCCCTTCCTTCTTCCACTAACTCATCCATCGAGACAGAAACTTCCCTTCCTTCCCTGTCCGGCTTTCCGGCAGGCTCTTTGCAGTCTGTATCTTCTGTTTCTATTTCTGATACCATATCTCTTTGTTCTTCCCTCCTTTCTACAGGCTCTGGCTCTTCTTTTTCTTCTTTTGGGCAGTACTGGTCAAGCAGGGTCACATACCGTTCCCATGTAATGGATCTCTCTGAGATACTGATGTTTTTATCCGAGCAGGAGATCCTGATCTCCCCTTGTGATATTTCATATGATGTACTCCCATATCTCCCTTTTAAGAACTTTACGAGTGCTTTTCTGGAGACAGTAGACCTGTCATATTCATCTATACCCAACAGCCGGTACGATACCCGTATCTCTACCGCACCCGGTTCTAAATTCTTCTGTTTATATTCTTCTATATCCACATTTTTTGTAATCCCCTGTTCGATCACTTCCTTCTGCATCTTTTCCGGCAGCCTCGCCAGAGTGAGTGCGGCAGATTTTTCTATCTCCCCTTCCTTAAATTTTTCCATTGCCTCTGGAAGTAAATTTCTGGAGATCTGCTGGTACTCCTGTACCGTAGCCCTTGCAATCCCCATTTTTTTTGATAAGCGTTCTACCATTCTACCTTTCTGTAAAGAAGGGGGGAATTCTTCTGGATGTTCCCATAAAAGTCTCTCCATCTCTGTAATCTCATGCATCAGCTCATATGGCTTTTTCGTATGATAGCCATTGGAAGCCAGTACACGGAAACTTTCCTGTACTACGCTAACATTATTTACAATGCATGGGAGAAATTCAAACTGTTTCAGTCCTCTCTCTTCTACAAGTAACCTGCATGCCTCGCATCTTTTATGTCCGGCAATAATCCGGTATTCATCCGTATCTGATTTACTTACGGACAGATTTTCAATGACTTCTCCCGCAGCTTCGATCAGATCTGCAAGGGATTCTATCTCTTCCTTATCTCTTGCAGGACAATACTGATCTGGATTTGTTTTCAGTTTAGAGTAATGGATCCATTTGATCGTTCTTCGTGGATGCTGCTCTTCTTTTTTAATCTCTTCCTTATT
>NZ_ACEP01000104.1 GCF_000173975.1 Anaerobutyricum hallii DSM 3353 | reverse complement strand
AACAAGGAAGAGATAAAAAAAGAAGAGCAGCATCCACGCAGAATAATCAAATGGATCCATTACTCAAAATTAAAAGAAAATGTAGAACAGTATTGTCCGGCACGTGATAAGGAAGAGATAGAATCACTTGCAGATTTAATTCAGGCTACAGGAGAAGTGATTGAGAATTTATCAGTAAGCAAGCTAGATACAGATGAGTATAAGATTATTGCAGGACATAAGCGCTGTCAGGCTTGTAAATTGCTTGTTGAGGAAAGGGGATTAAAAGAATTTGCTTTTCTTCCATGCATTGTTAATAATGTCAGTGCGGTGCAGGAAAGTTTTCGTGTAATGGCTTCAAATGGATACCACACGAAAAAACCGTATGAGTTGATGCATGAGATCACAGAGATGGAAAAACTTTTAAGAGAGCATCCAGAAGAATTCCCTCCATCTTTACAGAAAGGAAGGATGGTAGAACGCTTATCAAAAAAAATGGGAATCGCAAGGGCTACAGTACAGGAATATCAGCAGATCTCCAGAAATTTACTTCCAGAGGCAATGGAAAAATTTAAGGAAGGGGAGATAGAAAAATCTGCTGCACTCACTCTGGCGAGGCTGCCGGAAAAGATGCAGAAGGAAGTGATTGAACAGGGGATCACAAAAAATGTGGATATAGAAGAATATAAACAGAAGAATTTAGAACCGGGTGCAGTAGAGATACGGGTATCGTACCGGCTGTTGGGTATAGATGAATATGACAGGTCTACTGTCTCCAGAAAAGCACTTGTAAAGTTCTTAAAAGGGAGATATGGGAGTACTTCCTATGAAATATCACAAGGGGAGATCAGAATCTCCTGCTCGGATAAAAACATCAGTATCTCAGAGAAATCCATTACATGGGAACGGTATGTGGCCCTGCTTGACCAGTACTGCCCAAAAGAAGAAAAAGAAGAGCCAGAGCTTGTAGAAAGGAGGGAAGAACAAAGAGATATGGTGCCAGAAATAGAAACAGAAGAAACAGACTGCAAAGAGCCTGCCGGAAAGTCGGACAGGGAAATTTCCGTCCCGATGGATGAATTAGTGGAAGAAGGAAGGGAAGAAACAGCAGGATTAACCCGTCAGGAATATATGAATTCTTTAGATATAAAAGAGGTTTCCAGTTATATCAGCCACTTCCTTTCCGAAGAGATCCTGCGGTGTCCT